>CAYTRM010000061.1:0-10226 GCA_964440225.1 uncultured Thermoleophilia bacterium
GCTCCCGGGATCGGCGACGAGACCGCCGTCTCCCGGACCGTGGCTTGCCGGACCATGGTCTACCGGACCGGATGCGTCACCCGGCAGCCGCGGAGCGAGCACCGGGCTCGCGACCACGCTGACCCAGACGGGCTCGCCGGCGGCCGTCAGGACGTACTCCTCGAAGGCGAGCGTGCGAGGCGTCTCGCCCGGCGCCGTGATGGCGCTCGCGACGCGCTCGCCCCACCCGGGCATGTAGTCCTCCCAGTCGGCGTCGAGCACCTCTTCCCCCGAGGCTCCGAGAAGATCGAGGAAGGGGCGGTTGCCGGCCAGCAGCACGGCGTCGGCGGTGAGGACGCCCAGCGGCTGGCGATACGGAAGGTAGCCGACGACCTCGACCAGCTGACGCAACTGGGCGCGTACCTCGTCGGGCACGCGCCCGTTCAGCCAGTCGGTGTGCTGCAGCAGTGAACCCATCCCTCCCTGTATCGGCCGCGGGGCGCGCGATGATGACCCTGCGCCGTTCGCGCGCGCGTCGCGCGCGTGCGAACGGCGTGCGCCGCAACGGCGGCGGGAAGGGTATGGATGACGCAGTGAGACTGCGCGAGGCACCTCATGGAGGGACGAGCCGTGGCAGACGGCGTGACTCGGAAGTCGCGTCAGGCGGGCAGCCGGCGAGCGCTCATGATCGTGGTCGCGCTCGCGGCGATCGCCCTGCTGGCGCTCGCTTGGCTGCTCGCGGCGCCGGCGGCCGGCCTCGGCTGAGGAGCATCGCGGCGCTGCGGCTGCTCAACCCCTGCCCGGCGGGTTGTGCTTCGGCGGAGCGCCGCGAGTGCGCTCGAAGGTGCCGGGGTTGAGCTTCGTGCGTGAGATGCCGACCTTGAAGCCGCCGAACACCTGCGCCACGTCGCGTGAACCGCACGCGGGGCACACGGCCAGATCCTCGCGGCCGGCGTGGCTGCAGACGATCTCGAAGCGCTCGCCGCACTTCGCGCACGTGTACTCGTAGACGGGCATCAGGGCATCATCTTACGCCATCTCCCGCACGGTCCCGCGCCTCAGTACTTCTCTGGCGCCGGCGAGCTGAAGGCAGCCGTGAACTTCTGGTCCACCGCGTGGCTGCCGCACTTGGGGCAGACCGCCTGAGCGTCGCGCTCGTCCATGTGGCAGGTGACCTCGAACTCGGCGGCGCACTCCTCGCAGACGAACTCGTAGGTTGCCATAGCCTCTCACCCCCTGGTGTGGACTCCCTTCACCAATTGGGTACCCCGTGGCCCGCCGCGCCTCACCGTAGGCGCGGAGTCGGTTACCCGAGCGTCTCCTCCCCGGGCCGCCAGTCGACCGGGCAGAGCTCGCCGGTCTGCAGGGCCTGCAGCACGCGGAGGGTCTCGTCGGTGTTGCGCCCGATGTTGTTGTCGTGCACCACCGCGTACTTGAGCACGCCCTCCGGATCGATCACGAACGTGCCGCGCAGCGCGATGCCCTCGTCCTCGAGCAACACGCCGTACGCCTCGGTCGCCTGCCGGCGCATGTCGCTGAGGAGGGGAAAGCCGAGCTTGCCGAAGTCGCGCTCGGCCCATGCCAGGTGGCTGAACTTGCTGTCGACGCTGGCGCCGAGCACCTGGGCTCCAAGCTCCTCGAACTCGGCCAACCGCTTGGCGAAGCCCTGGATCTCCGTGGGGCAGACGAAGGTGAAGTCGAGCGGATAGAAGAAGAGGACGACCCACTTGCCGCGATAGTCGCTGAGCTTGACGTCGACGAAGTCGCCGTCGAGGACTCCCTCGAGCTGGAATCCCGGCGCCTGCTGACCTACCTGGACCATGATGCTCCTTTGCCGGGGCGGGCCGGGAACGGCTTCGCCGCCCGGCCCCCTCCTGTCGCTTCATCACTCACTTGTGCCAAGGTACCCGGGCAAAAGCGGACACAAACAGTCTTCTTCAACGGCGGTCCCTCTGGCAGGCGCCGCCCCGAGGCCTATCATGACGGTGTGGAGCGCCATCGGGACCGCCGCCCGGCGGTCCGGGCAGTCGAAGGAGGGACCATGGACCGCACCGCATGCTTGCACGTCCCACGGTCACCGCGGCGCTGTCGCGTTCGTCCGTGCGCCGCGCTCATCCTGCTCGGAGGCCTCGCGATCGTCCTGCTCGTCCTGGCGCCGACGGCCGGCGCCGGGCCCAGGCAGATCATCTCGGACGCGGCCGCCACGCCGTCGTGGTGGGCCGGCGTCCACGGATCCGGCGCGGGCTCGGACGGCGCGGCCGACGTCGTCATGCTCAAGGGGAACGTCACGCTCGTGGCCGGCACGCTGTTCAACGCCGCCGGGAGCGACGACATCAGCCTCACGAAGTACCTCGGCAGCGTGAAGCAGTGGACAAGATCGTGGGACGGCCCGGCTCACTCCTGGGACGTGGCCGCAGGTCTCGTCACCTCCCGTGACGGCAGATGGGTCTACGTCGCCGGGCAGTCGCTGAACGCGGCCGGCAACCAGGACATCGTGGTGCTCAAGCGCTCCGTGAGCACCGGCGGGCTGCAGTGGGTCAGGCGGTACGACGGCCCCGCGCACAAGACCGACTTCGCCGTCGCGGTCGGCCTGGACAAGGCCGGCAACGTCGTCGTCGCAGGCAATTCCCAGAACACCTCCGATCTGGACTGGGCAGTGGTGAGCTGGTCCGCGTCGGGCGCCCGGCGCTGGTCGTGGCGTTACGACGGCGCGCACGGCGCCGACACGCTGGTCGACGCCGTCGTCGCCGGCGACGGCACGGTCTGCGTCACCGGATTCGGCGTGGTGGCAGGACCCAAGCAGGCTTCGGTCACGGCACGGCTTTCCAGTTCGGGCGCCCGGAAGTGGCTGAAGAAGTACCTCGGCCCCTCAGGCATCGGCGCCGCGAGCCTCGGCGCCGTAGCGCGCCCGGGCGGAGGAGTCTACGTCTGCGGCCACATGTCGTCGCCGGCCACCGGCGCGGACGGCATGATCCTCGGGTACACGGCGGGCGGAGGGCGCAAGCTCTTCGTGCCCGACACCGCCGGGGGAGGACCGACCAACGAGGCCTTCCGTGCCGTCGGGGTGACCACGACGAAGAGCCTGGTCGCGGCGGGCTTGACCGAGGTGGGAGGCCTGCACGACGGCCGCATCGTCACCTACCGCCCCGACGGCAGCATCATCGTCGGCGGGACCTTTGCCGGCCCTTGGTCGGATACGTTCTCGGAGGTGGCCACCGACGGGTACGGCGGCTGGTGCGTCGCGGGAACACATCACGTAGCGGCCACGATCGCGCGCATCAGCGTCTGGCGGGGCTCGATGCTCGAGGGCGGCGGCGCGTGGCACAGCCTGTTCGGGTCGACGCCGTCCGAGCATTACTACCCGGCCGCCATCGCAACGCGCAACACCTCGATCTGCGTCGTCGGCACGTACGACGCCGGCCTCTTGAGCGGGCTCGACCAGGCCGTGCTGATGTTCAACTACTGACGGCGCGCGGGACGGAAGAAGATGCGCGCCGGGAGTCGGAGCGGGCGGGGCGGCGGCCGGAAGAGCCGCCGCCCCGCCCGCCCGCACACGTCACATCTCGGGGAACGCGCTCGCCGAGACGACCTTGGTGTACTTGCTCGCCCCGGTCCCGATCGTGAGCGTCCAGTTGGACCAGTTGGTGGTCGTCTTCGAGTGCCTCTGGGTGTAGATGTACGCCGCATCCGACCATGCCGTGGTCCAGTACCTCGTCGAGGCTCTCGTCGAGAACACGAGCGGGTCCACCCAGCGTCGGTACTCCACCGGCGTGAGGAAGTCTCCCGTGTACCAGTTCCAGTCGGTGCCGGTGCAGTCCCACACCACGAACTTGCCGTCGGGGATGTTCCTGATCACGGTGCTGCCGTTCTTGCGCATGTAGACGCTGAACACGGGCCGCTGGGGCGCGATCGAGCGTGCAAGAACGACCATGGCGTCGCGGCCGGACTTGTTCTTGATAGTCAGCTTGGCGCGGCCGTCGTCGATCTTGCGCGCGATCACGTAGCCGTTGCGGAGACGCACCGGCTTGACGACCACGAGCGTCGCTTCAGCGTCACCGCAGCGCAGCCGGTAGTCGCCCGCCGAGCCCGGCGTGAACGCGTACGATAGCGGTTCCACCGCGCCCGGGCCGACCTCGACAGGCTGGGCGTCGAGCTCGCTGCCGTCCGCCTCGAGGACGCCGGGGAAGGTGCCGGAGATGTCACCCGAGTTGTCGACGGAGGTCTCAACGGCCACAGTCTGCCCGATCTTCGCGATCGCCGGCGTGATCTGCAGCTCGGCGACGTGGTACTCCGGCGGCCTGACGGCCCGGGCGGTGATCTCGAAGCCGCCGACGACCAGGGTCGTGACGCCGGGGGCGGCGCTGGACGGGAGCTCCAGATCGAGGCCGGTCGACTCTCCCGGCCCGAGTCGCACGCTCACCTGGGATTGGCCGGCGCCGTCGACCGAGTACGGCGCGCTGAAGGTCCCGCCGAACAGACCGTGGTTGACGACTCGGACGCGCATCTCCGGAGACTCGTCCAGCACGATGCGGGTATCGGTGGGGACGAGCACCTCGTAGTGCGGCATCCACCAGAGACCTGCCGCCGCGAGCAGCAGGACGCCGCAGAACACGCCCGAGACGACGAGCGTGGCGCGCTGGCCCATCGCCGGGATCCAGCGCCGGGCGGCGTCGGGCGTGAGCGCCGCCCCGATGAAGACGGCGGCGGCGATGACGGCCGCCGCCGTGGCGACCATGCCAGCGGCGTCGCGCAGGCGGCCGGAGGCCAGGGCGAAGGCGATCGCGGACAGCACGCCGAGAGCCACCACGATGACGAGCGGCAGCACCCAGCCGGGCCGCGCGCCCGGTTGACTCGGCGGTGCGGCCGCGGCCGCCTCGGGCGCCGCCGCGTACTGCGGAGCGCCCGCGTGAGGCGGAGCGCCGGCGTACGGAGGAGCGACGCCCGGCTGAGGTGCGGCGACGTGCGGCGGCGGCTGCACGGCCGTGACCCCCGCACCTGCCGGCGGCGGGGCCGCGGGTGCGGCGGGCGACACGACCGGTGGCGCCTCGGCCGGCGGTTCGGCGGCCGGCGGAGGCGACGCCACGGCGGGCGGCGGCTCCACGGCCGGCGGCTCCGCGGCCGGCGCCACCGGCGGCGGCGCTGGGAGCCCGGCGGTCTGGTAGACCCACTCGCGAAGGCCGTCGTATGCCCACTGCAGATGCCCCGAGCGGTCGTACTCGACCACGCCCTGAGCGGTCACCGGACCGTGCCCCTCCAGCGTGAACCGGCCCTCGTCGTACGTGATCGTCTTGCCCACCCACCCGGTGGTAGGCCCGAACGTGGCGATGACCATCGTCCCTCCCAATGGACAGCGCCGTCCACACGCGGCAGTCGCCGTCGGAACGGCGCCATTTGGCTCCGGCCGAGTCGGCCCCCACCCGGCACTCCAGAGTGTACCCGAGCCGGGGGCGCGCTCACAGTTGCCTCTCGCTCACCGCGGCGCACGGACCACCGGCCCGGCACGCCCTACGACGGCCCGGCGCCGCCGCGCTCAGCGCATGTGGACCTTCAGCAGCTGCCAGTCGCCACCCACCACGTCCGGCACGCCGCGCAACTTCTGCCCGCTCCACTGCGACTCGCTCCAGATGAACGGCTTGCCGTCGACCGGGGGCGTACCGTATTTCATCCAGAAGGCGGAGCCCTCGGCCTCGGTGTCGAGCACGCCTTCCAGCTCCGCTGCCGGCGCGATCATCGAGGCCGAGATCGCTTTGGCGTCGCAGGCCCCGTCGGGGACGGTCTTGGGCTCGGGCGTGTCGCCGTAGCCGAGGTCCCAGCGACCGTAGATCGACAGTGGGTTGTCCGGGTCGATGTAGGTGATGAGGTCCTTGGCCGACTCGATGTCGTCGACACCGTCGATGCGCGCCAGAAACTGCCGCCGGCGCGCCGGCCGGTTGTCGCGCGACTGGAGCTGGCCGCGCACGAGCAACGACGCCGGGAAATTCACGCCGAGTACGAACGCCGGCTGTACCAACTCCTCGTCGTAGGCCGTGCTGAGCCCCTCCGGCTTGGTGCTGACGGCGACCTCACCCTCGCCGTCGAGCCGGAAGAAGACGAAGCTGTCGTAGGACATCTCGACGTAGCCGATCTCGCCGGTCTTGGCGTCGGCCACCATGTAGCCGCTCATGTAGGTGCCCGACGACTCGAGTGAGATGTAGCGGAAGAACTCGTCGACGGACGTCGCGAACTGCTCGGCGAGCGTCGAGCGCCAGGTCATCCACAGGGCGTCCGCTCTCGGCTCGGTGTACGCGTAGCGATGCGTCGTCTCGTTGAACATCAGGCCGTTGTTGGTGTAGCCGAAGTCGACACAGGAACCGATGTAGCCGGGTCCTCCCGTGTTGATCGTCATGAAGCTGCCGTTGACCCACAGCGAGAGGGCCTGGCTCTGGTCGAGAAAGGAGTTCCAGTTGTTGTGCGTCAGCAGGATGTCGTCGTCGGTCTTGAGGACGAAGGCGGAACAGCTGCTCGGCCGCCCGTCCGCGACCTGGGCCGGCGTGGCGTCGTCCGGCAGCAGGTACATGACGTCGCAGTTGGCGACGACCCAGTAGAGGTCGAGGAAGGTCAGCCCCGGCGTCTCGTAGCCCAGCGCGAGCTCCTCGTCGGTGAAGTCCGGGACCCAGCGGTCGTCGAACGGCAGCGACTCCGGCTGTTCGTGGGTGGCGCCGTGGTAGATGCCGACGAGCCGGTACATGAGCCGGCGCAGGTTCGTGGCGACGTCGGCGTCCCGAGCCTCGCGAATGTACCGCAGGGTGTAGTCCCAGTTCTCGGCCAGCGTCCGCTGCGCCATCGCTATCTCCCGGGATGACGGCGGTATCTGCTTGGGAAAGGCGTGTGTGGGATCGACGAGATACGCGGAGTCCCAGTTGTTGTCACGGGCCGCGACCATCTGATCCTGCTGCAGCCGGCCCTGGATGAACCCGGCCTCGTACTCGGCCTTGAAGACGTTGGCGTCGTTCGAGACGATGCTCGTGTTGTAGAGGTTGTCGACCTTCTCGATGACGCCCTGCGTGTCGGCGTCGATCTCGAAGCGGGTGAGGGTCGCGGCCGGGTCGGCTTGGCCGCCGTCGTCGTCGCCACCGTCTGCACCGCACGCGGCGAGCCCGAACAGCGCCAGCGCCGCCATGACGATCAGCCCGGTCCCAACACACGTGCCACGTCTCATCTTCACGACGCCCCCCACAGCGACACCTCCAGTCAAGGGACTCATCGACCGCGGGCGCGGCGGACTTGAGGACGCGCGTCAGGCCGCGCCGGACCACCAGCCGGGCGGTACGAGCCGGTCATGAGAGGCCGGTGGAGGGGCGAAGCCTCGTCCGCCGGCAGCTGATCACCTCGGCGCACAGACCCTCGGCGGCGAGGAACGGGGGGCTCGCCGGATCCCGGCCCTGGGTCAGACGCCTTTGACCACCAGCAGGGTGATGTCGTCGAACTGGGGCGCGTCGCCGGTGAACGCCGCCACGTCATCGAGGATCGCGTCCACGATCTCCCCGGCGGGCCGGGAGGCGTTGGCGGCGATGATGCGACGCAGCCGCGGCTCGCCGTACATGCGCGACCGGTCGTCGCTGGCCTCGGTGACGCCGTCCGTGTACAGCACGACGCAGTCACCCGGGGCAATGGTGACGCCGCGGCACGTATACGCCCAGTGCTCGGCGGCGCCGAGCGCGATGCCTGTGCGCGAGAGGTCCTCCTGCGTCCCGTCGGCGCAGTGGAACAGGATCGGCGGGTTGTGGCCGGCGTTGACATACGTGAGGGTGCGCGTCTTCTCGCACAGCGTGCCGAAGAAGAGCGTCACGAACATCCCCGCCCGCGAGTCCCGCGTGATCACGTTGTTGGCGTGGTAGATCGCCTGGGCCGGATCGTCGTGCCACAAGGCGTTCACTCGCACGACGATCCGCGACAGCGCCATGTACAGCGCCGCCGGCACCCCCTTGCCCGAGACGTCGGCGATGAGGATGCCGAGCTTGCCCTCGTCGACCGGCACGACCTCGAAGGGTATGACGTCGAAGAAGTCGCCGCCGACCTCCGCCGCCATCACGCTGCACCCGGCGATGTCGAAGCCCCCGAGCTGCGGCACGTCGCTGGGCAGGAAGCTCTGCTGGATCTCGGCGGCGATCTGCAGCTCGGCGTGCGAGCGCGCGAGGCACGCCTCCAGCTCGCGCCGTTCGGTGATGTCGCGGACCGTCTCGATGGCGCCGACGACGGTCCCGTCGGCGTCGTAGAGCGGGCTGGCCTTCGCCCAGAGCCACGTGCCGTCCTCACCGAGCTCTGGGATGTAGGTGTCCACCACCAGCGTGTCGCCCTCGCGCTGCACGTGCGTGTACTTGCTCCCCACCTCCTCCTCGGGCATGAGGATGAGGTTCGCGAGGAGAGGGCGGCGCACCCCGTAGAAGGGCAGCGCATACTCGAAGTCCCCCTTGCCGACCATCGCCTCGGCGGCCACGCCGGTCATCTCCTCCATGGCGCGGTTCCAGGTGAGGAGCACGCCGTCGCGGTCGATGACGAAGGTCGCGTCCGGCAGGAAGTCGATGGTCTCGGCGAGCCGGCGGCGGGAGCGGACCAGCTCTTCCTCAGCGGCCACGCGGTCCGAGATGTCGCGGATCGTCTCGATTGCGCCGACAACGACGCCGGCGGCGTCGCTCAGCGGGCTCGCCTTGGCCCAGAACGTGGCGCCGCCGGGACGGAAGCCCGGGAGAAAGATGTCGACGACCAGGGTATCGCCGTCCTTCTCGACGTGGTCGTAGCGAGCCTCGAGCTCCTCGTCCGGCATGAAGACCAGGTTGGCCAGCATCGGCTGGCGCACACCGTAGAACGGCAGCGCGTACTCGTAGTCGCCCTTGCCGATGACCGCCTCGGCGGCCACCCCCGTCATCTCCTCCATCGCGCGGTTCCAGGCGATGACCACGCCGTCGAGATCGATCACGAACGTCGCGTCGGGCAGGAAGTCGATGACCCTGCCGCCGGACTCGTCCCCGAGTGTCCCCATGCCCCAACTCCTCTCGGCGGCCGCGGCGCGCGGCGCACCTCGCCTTCCCCGTGCATCTGGTCATACCCAGATTGCGGCCCGGGGCACGTGGGTGCTCCCTATGGACAGCTCCGTCCACACACGGCAGTCGCCGCCGGAACGGCGTCGTCTGGCTCCAGCCGAGTCGGCCCCCCGCCCGGCACCTCAAGTGCAACCGAGGCGGGAGCGTGCTCACAGCCCAGATGCGCCTCGGCGCTCGCGCCCGAACCGGCGTGGCCGTGTCACATCCCTTCACGGCGGGAATAGGGGTCCGAAGTTCTCTTGTAGCAGCGCCGACGCGACGTGCCGGGGCGGCAGCAGGTGAAAGGACTGTGGCCATGAACCACACTATGCACAGCGGAAGTGGGACGGAGCCGGCGGAAGGGCGCCGCCGAACGGCGCGTGGCGTGGTCCGGCTTGCGCTACTCGTCGTGACTCTGGTGACGGCTGCTCTGGTCGTAGCGGCCTGCGGCGGCGACGGGGCCGGCTACACCAGCGCCTCCTCCGCGGGATCGGCGACGCCTTCGGCGTTGCCCTCTTCCTCGCCGAGCGCCGACCCCTCCGCGACCGCCACCCCGTCTCCGGCGGCATCCGAGAGCAGGATCGCGGCAGGGGACTTCGTGCCCGTAGCCCACGCGGCCGACGGGACCGCCGAGCTCTGGCAGACGGCCGGCGGCGGCTACGAGCTGCGGCTCCGCGCATTCTCGGTCGACGACGGCCCCGACCTCTTCGTGTGGCTGGTGGACGACCCCCGGCCGAACGACAACGACGCCGTCCTGGACGCCGAGTACGTGAACGCCGGCGTGCTCAAGGCCACGAGCGGCACCCAGAAGTACGCGCTCCCACGGGGCTTCGACCCGGACGGCTACCGGGCGGTCGTCATCTGGTGCAAGGAGTTCTCCGAGAACTTCGCCTACGCGTCGTTGCGCTGAGGCGGGGCGGTCACGCGGCTGGGGTCCGTGTCGGGCTCGTCCGCCGCGTCGGGCTCGTCCGGCTCGTCCGGCTCGCCCGCCGGCGCAGCCAGATCCAGGACGAGCGACGCCTCGTCGTCGGGCAACTGCTCGACCGAGCGCAGCCGACGCTCCATGGCGCGTGTGCGGACGCCCGTCTCGTCGATGGTCCGCCCGGCCGTCTCGAGCTGCCGCTTGACCTTGGCCAGCACCTCGCCGAACTTGCCGAACTCGTGCTTGACCGCGCCGAGCACTCGCCA
>CAYTRM010000062.1:0-10195 GCA_964440225.1 uncultured Thermoleophilia bacterium
GCCGCCGCGAGAAGCGCGAGGAGCAGCGCGGCGGCGTCGATGCCGACGAGCGTGATGACGGCGGCCGAGCGCCGGAGGAAGTGGACGCTGCGGAGGCTGGCCCTCGCGGGCAGCAGCCGCAGCGAGCGCACATCTCTGTCGAGCGCGACGTCCCGTACCGGCATGTGCCCCCTCGTTCCCCTGGCTTCCTGCCCCGTAAGAGTACCCTACGCCGGAAAAGGGGCGGCATCGGTTGGGACCGGCTCCGGACAATCCTGATAGGGTTGTCGCCGGTGATGAGGTGACATGAGCGCAGACGATCTCAACTCTGGTGGATACGGCGGCGGCGCGGGCGACGATCCGCGGCGCAGCAGCGGCGGCAGTCAGGGGCGCGCCGGCGGTTCGCCGCGGCACGCCGACGTGGGCGTACCGCACGCACCCGACCCGGACGAGGAGCGCCTCACACTCCGCAGCTACCTGGACGTGCTCTGGCGGCGTAAGTGGATGATCCTTCTGCTCGTCGTCGTGGCCACCGGCGCCGCGTACGTCTACTCGATCCGGCAACCCAAGCAGTATGCGGCCGGCGCCGAGCTCATCTACGAGAAGCAGCTCGACATCAGCAATCCGCTGACGGGCCAGAGCTACACCGACGCCAACGAGCGCTACGTGCAGCTCGCGAGCGTGGCCAGCATCATCGCGAGCCCGGAGCTCCAGGAGCGCGCCGCGCGCGAGCTGCAGCAAACGGGCGCACCCACCACCGGGTTCGAGGTGGAGTCCGAGGTGGTCGGCTCCGAGGCCGGCGGCTCCGTAGCGGCCACCAGCAACGTCGTGCGCATCACGGCCACGAGCGAGGACCCCGAGCTCGCTGCGGCGGCGGCCAACGCGTACGCGGCGAGCTACGTGACGTATCGCAAGGAGACCGTCAAGACCCAGATCCTCGGGGTGATCGAGGCGATCCGGGCGAAGCTCGCGACCTATCAGGGCGCGGCGCGGCAGAGCACCGACTTTCTCGTGCTGCAGCAGCGCCTGCAGGATCTGCAGCTGCTGCGGACCACGGCCACCGGCAACTTCCGCGTGCTCGTGCCGGCCACCGTGCCGGACTCGCCGTTCTCGCCCAGGCCGCTGCTGAACGCGCTGCTCGGCCTGGCCGTGGGTCTTCTGCTGGGCATCGGGCTCGCCTTCCTGCTCGAGCAGTTCGACACGCGCGTGCGCAGGACCGACGAGGTGGCGGCGATCCTGCGCCAACCCATCCTCGGGCGCATCCCGCGGATCTCGCACCAGCTGCTCACCGAGGGAGCCGTGGTGGCGATCAAGCATCCCGACGGGCCGGTCGCCGAGTCGTTCCGCATGGTGCGCACCAACCTCGAGTTCCTCGCCGTCGACCAGCCGATGCGCTCGGTGCTCGTCACGAGCTGTGTGCAGGGCGAGGGCAAGAGCGTCGCCGTCGCCAACCTCGCCGTCACGCTGACGATGACGGGCAAGAAGGTCGTCGTCGTCGACGCCGACCTGCGTCGCCCTCGCCAGCACGAGTACTTCGGCCTCACCAACGAGAGAGGCCTGAGCACCGTGGCCTCCGGGCGGGACAAGCTGTTCGACACGCTGGTCCCCGTGGACGTGGCCCACTTCCAGAACGGGCAGGCCACCCCCGACTTCTCGGCGTGGGCCGAGGGTACGGACGCCCGCTCGCGGCTGTACGTGCTCCCGAGCGGGCCCATCCCGCCCAATCCGGGCGAGATCGTCGCCTCCCAGCGCCTGTCGGCGATCATCGACCAGCTCGCCTTCGAGGCCGACATCGTGCTGGTCGACACGCCGGCGATGCTGCCGGTCGGCGACACCTCGGCCATAGCCCCCAAGGTCGACGGGCTCATCTTCCTCGTCGACATGCACGTCATCAAGAAGCCGCAGCTCGTGACCGCCGCCGAGCAGCTGGCGCGCCTCCCGGTGCGCATGCTCGGCGCCGTCGTCCGCGTGGACGGCGCCGGAGGCCGGTACGCCGCGTCCTACGGCGGGTACGGCTACGGATCGTCGTACACCGACGACGGCCGTAAGGGGCGCTTCGCGCGCCGCGGCCCCTCTCCCGCGGCCGGCCAGACGGCCGCCGCCCCGTCGCTCGACCGGCCTCAGCCGCTCGACGGCCCCGCCGACGTCTGACGCGCCCGGGGTGCTATACCCCCCGGTGGTGTGGCGCGTACGCAGGGGGGTATGCTCATCGGGTTGATCGGATGCTCTGAGGGGGAGCAGGTCTGGCGACTCACGATCCACTCGGTAGAGAACAGTCCGAGCTCGGCATGGAAGCCGGCATGGAGGGCGTCACCCCGTCGGGGGGCGACGGCCTCACGGCGGCGACCGTCTCGGGCGGCGCCTGGCGGACGCTGTCCGTCTTCGGCGGCGCCGTCATGCAGTTCGTCGTCTCCGTGGTGCTGGCGCGGCTGCTCACGCCCAAGGACTTCGGCACGCTCGCGCTGGTCATCGTCATCGTGGGCTTCGCCAACACCCTCGCCTTTCTGGGCGTGGGCCCAGGCCTCGTGCAGCGGCGGGAGCTCACCGACAGGTACGTGGCGACCGCCTGGACGCTGTCGCTCATCGCGGGGGTCGCCGGCTTCGCCGTCGTCGCCGCTGCGGCGCCGGCGCTGGCGTGGCTCGTCGGCGACCCCGAGACCACGCTCGTCTTTGTCGCCATCAGCCCCACCATCCTGCTCGTGGGTCTGCGTACCTGCTCTCTGGGGCTGCTGCGCCGGGGGATGCGCTTTCGCCGGCTCACGCTCATCGAGCTGGTCTCGTACGGCCTCGGGTACGCGCTCGTCGCGCTGCCGCTCGCGCTCCTCGGCTGGGGCGTGTGGTCGCTGGTCGTGGCGCAGCTCACGCAGGCCCTTGTGGGCACCGCCATGGCCGTCGCCTCGGCGCGGCACCGCTGGGCGCTCGGCTTCGGCCGCGCCGAGCTCCGCGAGATCGTGAACTTCGGCGGCGGCATGACGGCCATCGGCGTGGCCAACTACGTGGCTCTGACCGGCGACAACTTCGTCGTGGGGCGCGCGCTCGGCGCGAGCGCCCTGGGCCTGTACTCGCGCGCCTACACGCTGATGTACCTGCCGCTCAACTACGTCGCCCAGGCGCAGTCGCACGTGCTGCTGCCGGCGTACTCCCGCGTGCAGGACGACCGCCCGAGGATGACGCGCGGGTTCCTCTCGGGCGTCTTCCTCGTCTTCGCCTTCGCCGCGCCGGCCATGGCGTTCATGCTGGTCGCGGCGCCGAGCCTCGTGAGGACGCTGTACGGTCCGCGGTGGGTCGGCGTGATCGTGCCGCTGCAGATCCTCGCCCTCTTCGGCGTGTTCCGCGCCGCCTACCACCTGGGCGGCGCGGTGGCGCAGTCGCTGGGCAAGCCGTGGAGCGAGTTCCTGCGGCAGATCGTCTACGCCGCGCTCGTCGTCGGCGGCGCGGCGGTGGGCTCCCGCTGGGGCATCGCCGGCGTGGCGTGGGGCACGGGGCTCGCCATCTTCGTCATGTACGTGGCGATGGCGCGGCTCTCGCGGAGCCTCCTCGGCTTCACCTGGCGCGAGTACGTCGGCGCGCACGGCGTCGGCGTCGTGGCGGGGCTCGTCGTGCTCGCCGTGGGCGCGGCCACGCGCGAGGGACTCACCGCCCTCGCGTGGCCGGACCTCTGGGTCCTCGTGACGCTCATCGTCGTCTGCGTCGGCGTCGCCTTCGCCTCCGTGAGCCTGCTGCCGAGGTCGTGGCGCGCCGAGGGGGCGGACAGGGTGCTGATCGTCGCGCTCGGGATGCTGCCGGCGCGGCCCGGGGCCGTGCTCGCGCGGCTGCTGCGCGTGCGCGCGCCCGGCTGCGCGCCTGCGCCGCCCCGCCAGCGCTGAGCCCGCAGGGCCTCAGGGCGGCGCGAAGCCCTGTTCCTCGAAGTGCCGGTCGAACGCGATCGCGGTGACGACTCCCAGGTCGCGCATGAGCTCGAACCCGGCGCAATCCGCGAGGCTCAGCCCCCGTCGCCGTGCCGCCGCCCAAGCGGCCACGGCACGCTGGTGGAGCGGGCGGTCCACGTAGACGACCTCGATCGCCGGCAGAAGCGCGCGGTGCACTCGCAAGGCGGCATCCAGACCCAGCCGGCCCTGCACCAGCGCGGTGAGCTCGGTGACGACGTAGCTGCTGGTGACGAGGACCGCACCGCCGGCGAGCAGCTCGCGGACGATGGCGGCTGCCTCTTCGTGCCGCGCGTCGTCGGCGTCGAGCAGTGCGTACAGCCCGCTCGTGTCGGCATAGACGACCCGGGCTTGCTCAGCCTCCACGGGTCGCCTCACCGTCCGCCTCACCGTCGTCGACGTCGGCCTCCGCGAGGTAGCGGTCGTGCTGCTCGGCGACGTCCGACCGGCCGGAGGAGAAGGCACCGATCACCTCGAGCGCCCGTGCGCGGACCGTCGCCTCGCGGGCCCGGACCGGGCGGCGGAGGTACGCCTCCAGCGCTCTTCGCACGATCTCCGCCTGGGAGGTCCCGTCCGCCTCGGCCGTCTTGCGCAGGCGGTCGGCCTGGTCTTCGGTGAGCTGCACCTGCAGTCGCTGGTTGTGCTGTAATGACGCCATACCGACGTAAGATACCATCACTCCACCAGTATGAGTTCGCTCTCCGTTGACTCGCTGTCGTCCCCTGAGCTTCACGGTCTCCTGGGCTCATGATGACGTGCGCCACGGGGCGGCGCCATGTGGACGAATGGGGTTGATGGGAGACGTTTGCCCGGCTCTCAGGTTGACGTTCGGCCGGGAGTGCGCGGGCCTTCGGTCGCCCGCACGCTTGCGACGCCCGCGATCGCCTCGAGCCTGACCGCGAACGCGTCGAGCTCCGTTAGTGCTCGCGCACAGTGGTGCCACGAGCAGTGCCACCAGCGGCGCCACGAGCGGTGCTACCAGCGGTGCCACCAGTGGTTCCGCGAGCGGTGCTACCAGCGGTGCCACCAGTGGTGCCGCGAGCGGTGCCGAGCATGCCGTGACACCTGATCCCCCCGGGTTCGAGCACGCCGCGGCGCCCTTGACGGCAGGATCCGTCCCCGGCGCCAGGGCGGCGCCTACGACGGCAGGATCCGTCCGCGGCGCCAGGGCGGCGCCTACGACGGCAGGATCCGTCCCCGGAGCCTGTCCGTGCGCGTGCGGTCGGCGCCGGCCGGCGAGCGTCGTCAACGCGGAACGTCACCCTGGTGATGCATTGATGCTATGATGCGCAGGTCGTATGCTCCCGCACATGGAGACGCTCTTGCGTACCACACTCAGCATCGACGCCGACGTGCTTTCCGCGTTCAAGCGCATCGCGGCCGACTCTCATCACACGCTCAGCGGCGTCATCGAGGACGCCCTGCGCGAGCAGCTCGCGCGGCGCAGGGCGCAGGGCGGCGCTTCCGGAGCCGACCTCCCGGTCGTCCGCGGCGGAGCCCTGCTGCCCGGCGTGGAGCTCTCCGACAACGCCGGCACGCAGCGCCTGCTCGACGAGGGTCTCCCGTTCCACAAGCTGCGCTGAGGTGCTCCTGCCCGACGTCAACGTGCTCGTCGCCGCGCATCGCGAGGCCGCGCCGCGGCACGAAGAGGCGCGGGGGTGGCTCCTGTCGGCGCTCGATGGGGGAGAGGCGGTGGCGCTGTGCCTGCCGGTCGTCTCCGGGCTCGTCAAGGTGGCAACGAGCCCGCGGGTGTTCGCTCCGCCCAGCACGCACGACGAGGTCTTCGGCTTTCTCGCACATCTTGCCGCCCACCCGAACACGATGTGGCTGAACCCGGGCGCCCGGCACCTCGTGCTCCTGGAGGACTTGTGCCGCGGAGGCGACGCGCGCGGCGACCTGGTGAACGACGCGGTGATCGCCGCCCTCGCGGTCGAGGCGGGCGCCACGGTGGTCACCTACGACGGCGACTTCGCCCGGTTCGCCGGGATACGCCGGGTCGCGCCCGGCGGCTGAGGCTCCGGGCCGAAAAGGCGCCCTGCGCAGATCGAGGGCGCCGAAGGTCAGGCTGTCGTTCAGTAGTGGTAGCGCAGCTGGGCGATCAGCAGAGCATCGTCCCTCACCTTGTAGACGATGCGGTGCTCGTCGGTGACGCGCCTGGACCAGTAGCCCGAGAGGGCGTGCCCCAGCGGCTCCGGCTTGCCGATGCCCTCGAACGGGGTGCGCTGGATCTCGCGGATGAGCGCGTTGACGCGCTTCACCAGCTTGGGCTGGGCCTGTTGCCAGGCGACGTACTCCTCCCAAGCATGCTCCGAGAACACGACCTTCATCCCGCGAGGGCCTCATCCTCGTCGGCGAGATCGTGGGCCGTGCCGCCACCGGCCTCGAGCTCCGCGATGGACTCGAGCAGCCGGCGCGCGTTCCTGGGGCTGCGCAGGAGGTAGGCGGTCTCCTCCAGCGCCTCGTAGTCTTCCAGTGAGATCATGACCACCGAGGCGCTCGCCTTGCGCGTCACGATGATCGGCGCATGGTCTGCGCACACGCGGTCCATCTCGCTGGCGAGGTTGCTGCGCAGCCGACTGTACGGGATGGCATCCATCGCTGTCCTCCAGAGCTGACCTGTACAGCGAATGGTACAACTCGCGGCCCTGAGCAGCAAGGCCGGCGGGCCGGTTCGTGGCGTGGCGGAACTCATGCGTCGACAGTACGTCCACAGCAGGGCGGGGTCACGGGTAACGCTGGGTGGGAGCGGGTGACGCTGCGGGGACGTCACCCTCGGGTGCCGAGGTCGAGAAGCCGCGACGCGTGGTCGATGTCGATGCCCACCGGGTGTCCGTCGGCGTCCAGGTCGATCACGATGCCGTCGCCCACCGTCACCGCGAGTCAGACAGCGCCCGGCCCGCGTTTGAAGACGCCGAAGCCGCGCTTCTGCGTGCCGTCGAGCTTCGGGTCCGGCGGCGGAAGTACCGATTTGGGACGACCCTCCGCGTCGCCCTCGGGCTGGGCCGTGGCCGTCGCGTCGTCGGGGCTCGCGTCTCTGGATTTCTTCTCGGCCTTCTTGCGCATGATCTCTCCTAGAGAAGTAGCAGTGCGACACGTGCTCCTATGAAGAGTGTACCCAGAAACAAGAGTAGCACCGCGAAGCCGAACAGCGAGTCGGCGCTCTGCAGAGTCCGCTCGTTGCGACGGATCACGCTCACCGTGTTCCCGAGGATCTGCAGCTCGGCGTCGCGCCGGCTTGAGAAGAGGTAGTCGTCCGCGAGCTCCCGGAAGCGAGGCGTCGTATCCAGGTTGAACCAGACGATGCCGGCGAAGAAGAGCCCCGCGGCTGCGATGAGAGCGATGATGCCGACGAAGATGAGAAGGCTTCCGTGAGCCTCCCGGGCGGCCGTGGTGGAGAGCGTCGCCAGGATGCCGGCGAAGGCAAGCAGCGTCCCGCAACGGGTGCGCTGCTGGTCACGCTGCGCGAACTGGTCGCGGTAGGCCGCTCGCGCAAGGCCGTAGACGAGGTCGACGCTGTCGTGCGATCCTCGGCGCTCCTCGGCCATACCCGTACCCCCCTTGACGCTCCCGTGCGGTGGGGATGATCTTGACCCATGCCGAGGCTCTGCGTCAGGTGGACGAACGGGGCTCTCGGGAGACGATGCATCGGGCCGCCGGTGGACGTTCTGCGCCGCCGATCTACGCCGTCTTCCTTCGGGGTGCGGGCTTGGGTGGAAAGGTGACGAGACGCTCGGGGTGCTGCTGCTCCAGCCTACGGAGGTCGGCAGCTACGGCGCGCAAGTCGTGGCCGAAGCGGGCGGCGTAGTCCTGCCGGGCGCGCCGGACCTCTTCGACGATCGGATCGGCCTGCATGGCTAGCCCTCCATCAATTCTTCAGGCGTACAGACAGCGGGGTTTCTACGTACACCGTCTGCTTCATGAATCTGAGGATACCAGAGGTCGGCGGGTGGTCGGGATCGACTCTCATGGCCACCATACTGGCGAACGTGCAGCCTCGGCGAAAGACGGAATGCGAGGTCCGGGGGTGACAGTGGACCCACGCTGCCGGTGGACATCGGCCCCCCCGGCAGGTCCTGCGGAAGCGCCTGAGGTCAAGCCGCGAACGGATCCTCGACGGTCACGCCCTGGTAGGCTCCGCCCGGGTGGAGGTCCTCCGAGTAGACGGTGGCGGCGCCCGCGTCGACGGCCGCCTCCAGGATCAGCGCGTCCCAGTACGAGACGTGCTCCACGGTCGAGCGAGCCGCGGCGCGCTGCACGAGCGCCGCGTCGACGGCGACGATGGGGAAGGCGGCGAGGTCGTCCAGCACGCGCAGGGCCTGCTCCGGCGGCAGCGGCTCGGCGAGCTTCCTGAGTCTACGCGGCCCGGAACGCGCGGACGTCCACCTGCACGCCGGACGCCGCGGCCTCCTCGGCCATGCGCAGGATCTGTCGAGTGGTCGGCTCGTCCACGTAGTCCTCACCACAATTGGCGCACACCATGGCGGGTACGTCCTTCGCGACGAACGTGAGTCCACTGCGCTCCAGTGTGACGGTCGTGGTTCCTGCGCGCGTATCGCCCTGGCGGCAGATGGGGCAGATCATCGCCTTCTCCTCCTGAACCCGGCGTCCCACAGCAGTGGGTCGGGCTCGTACGCGGTGATCACGACCAGGTCGTCGTCACCGCTGCCGGCGACCACGATGTGCAGGGGACGTGACCCACACCAGCCTAGCACAAGCCTGCTGGGATGCAGCTGGTCGGCGGCGTGCTCCTGTATCTCCTCGCCGGAGTGAAGCGCGCAGAGTACGTCGTCCACGGTTATCCCACGCTGGAACATCCGTCGTACGGCGTGGGCTCTGAAGAGCAATCGGGTCACTCGCTGCACCGTCTCTGTCGCAGGATGGGCTCTGCTCCGAGAGTACGTGCTTGGGGTGGCGGAGCCACGGGTGACGCAGTGGGTGAGAGGATGACGTTACGCGGATGTCACCCCCGGGTCAGCACGCCGGGGCGGACGCCGGCGGCGCCTACGCGCCGTGCCCCGCGCCGAAGGGCACCCCGCATAAGGCGGCTCTGGGTGGACGTTGTCGTCATGATGCGCAGTCACTCGAACCAACGTAGCCGTCCGGATGCTTCTCGACGATGATCTTGAGCCCGTCGCCTCGCCCACCCGCTCACAGCAGCGCCAGGATCTCGGCCGGAGCCAGCGCGGGGAGCGGGCCGGCCGCGTAGCCGGTGCGGTCCCGCGTCACCAGGTACTCGGCGCCGGCCCGGCGGGCCGCGGCCATCTGCACGGCGTCCTCGAGGTCGCGGTACGGCAAGGCGAGGGCGTCGTCCAGCACGCGGCGGTCGACCGGAGCCACATCCAGGGCGGTCAGGAGGTCGACCGTGTGCACCCGGGCCTGATCGGGCGAGCCGTACTTGCTCAGCAGGTAGATCAGCGTGGTGACGCTGTGGGCGGCGACGAGGCCCGTCAGCCTCCCCGTCTCTGCCGCGGCCAACACGGCAGCCGAGTCGCCGTAGAACGAAGGGCGATGCTGCAGCACGTCGAGGATGACGTTGACGTCGAGCAGCGCGCGAGGAGCGTCAGGCATTCTTGCGCTCGAGGTGGTCCCGGTAGTCCTGCGGGGAGGCCTGGGGCGGAAGCACCCCGGTGAGCCTGCGCGTCACCGGGGCGTCGTCGGTGACGTCGCCGGTGGCTCCGAGCCGCTCCAGGTGGCTTGTGACGAGCCGCGTGAGGGACGTGTGATGCTCGCGCGCGTACAGCTTGGCGCGCTCGAGTGTCGCACGGTCGATGCGGATGGTGAGCTTGGTCTCGTCCATGCCGTACAGAGTAGCACGTTGCTGCACGGCATCAAGGCGGACCGGTTGGCGGCCCGTGTTCACGTCGGATCTGCCCATGCCGTGATGGTGGCAGAGTCGCCGGGCCTCCGCCAGAGGCGTGAGAACGCCGCACGGTGACGTTCGTGGCTGAGAATACGGGCTACACTGCTCCTGTGTGGCATCACGCATCCGCTGAGGCACTGAAGGGAGGGATCGTGGCGAGAGTCACCTTTGCGCTCGACGATGCGCTGCTGAGGCAGGCGCGGATCAAGGCCGTCCACGAGAACACCAGCGTCAACGCCGTCATCCGCGGGTTTCTCGTCCAGTGGGTGAGTGACGAAGAGGAGAGGGCGGCGGTAGTGGAGCGCGTCCGCGCCGCCCTCGACGCCGCAACGTACAGCTCCGGCGGCGCCACCTGGACCCGCGACGAACTGCACGAGCGTTGACGCCGCGCGCGCCGGCCCCGGCCCGGACCTTCTTCGACACCAGCGTG
>CAYTRM010000063.1:0-10072 GCA_964440225.1 uncultured Thermoleophilia bacterium
CGTGGAGTGGCTGGACGACCGCAAGTGGGCGTACATCCGCATGGAAGGCCGCACCTTCGGCGACGTGCCGCTCAACATCGAGCTCAAGCTCGAGGTCGTCGACTCGCCGAACAGCGCCGGGATCGTCATCGACGCGGTGCGCTGCGCCAAGATCGGCCTCGACCGCGGCCTCGCCGGCTCGCTCGAGGGACCGAGCAGCTACTTCATGAAGTCGCCGCCGGTGCAGCACCCCGACGACCAGTGCCGCCGCATGACCGAGGGGTTCATCGCCGGCGAGGGCGAGGGCGCGAGCGCCGTCTGCCAGGGCTGACGCCGCGGCATCACGCACGTCGTCGAGGGGGCGGCCGGGCCTGAGCCCGGCCGCCCCCTCGCGCGTCCGGTGGGGTAGCATGACCGGTATGGGACTCACGCTGGGCATCCTCACCCCGTTTCTCTGGACGACGCCCTCTCCGGTCAACAGCCAGGTCCTTGCGCTGGCCGGGCGGCTCACCGCCCGCGGCCACCGCGTCACGGTCATCGCGCCGAGCGCCGACCGGCCGGCGGTCGAGGAGGCGCAGCGCCGGGTCAGAGCTGTGCTCACCGGCGAGCGCGAGACGCTGTTCCTGCCGGACGAGCCGTACCCGCGCTTCTTCTTCGCGGGCGCGACCTACGCGGTGCGCGAGAGCCGCGCGATGAAGCTCATCGCGGCGCCGGCGGCCCTCATCGCCAACATCGACGTACTGCTGGGCGCCGAGGACTTCGACCTCCTGCACCTGAACGAGCCGTTCGTGCCGGGCCTGGGATGGTCGACGCTCCGGCACGCCGGCTGCCCGCTCGTCGCGACGTTCCACGCCAACCCCGAGCGGATGCGACCCTTCTGGTCGACGCGGCCGCAGTTGCAGAGGCTCTTCGATTCGCTGGACGCGGCGATCGCGTCGTCGGCGGCCGTGCGCGACATCGCCGCGGCCTCGTTCCCCGGCGCGTACCGGGTCATCCCGCCGGGGATCGACCTCGAGGTCTTCCACCCCGCGGACGACCGCGGTGAGGGGCCGCTCCGCATCGTCTTCAGCGCCGGGATCGAACGGCGCAAGGGGCTGGGCATGCTGCTCCGGTCGTTGCGGCATCTCGGGGATGAGCGCGTGGACGCCGTCGTCGACGTCTGCGGCGGCGATGCCCAGGAGCGGAGATACGCGCGCCTTGTCCCACCCGCCTGGCAGGACCGCGTGCGCTTTCACGGGAGACTCCCACGGGAGGGAGTCGCCGGCCTTCTGCGCCGCGCCGACATCTTCTGCGCGCCCTCGCTCGGCCCCGAGACGGCGGGCGTCGCGCTGCTCGAGGCGATGGCGTCGGGAACCGCGGTCGTCGCCTCACGGATCCGCGGCTACGACGAGGTCATCGACGACGGGGTCGACGGCCTTCTCGTCCGGCCGCGGGACGTCCGGGGGCTCGCCGCGGCGCTCACGCGGCTGATCGACGAGGGCGCGGTGCGGCGGCGGCTCTCGGCCGAGGCGCTGCGCTCTGTCCGGCGCTACGACTGGGAGCGCGTCGCCACCGACATCGAGGACGTGTACACGGAGGTCGCCGGCCGCCGCCGTCACCCGCTGCCGCGTCGCCGCCGCCAGCAGCGCGAGGTCTTCGCCGACTTCCACATCCACTCGCACCACAGCAAGGACTGCACGATGCCGGTGGCCGACATCCTCGAGCGCGCTCGGGAGGTCGGGCTCGACGTGGTGGCGATCACCGACCACGACAGCGCCGCCGGAGGTCTCGAGGCGCGCGAGCTCGCCGGCCGGTACGGCGTCAGGGTCATCGTGGGCGAGGAGGTCAAGAGCTGCGAGGGCGAAGTCATCGGGCTGTTTCTCGAGCGCACGATCCCGGGCGGGATGACGTTCGCCGAGACCGTCGCCGCCATCAGGGCGCAGGGAGGCGTGGTCTACGTGCCCCACCCCTTCGACCGGCTGCACACCATCCCCGGCCCCTCCGTGCTGCGAGCCTCCGTCGCCGACATCGACGTGGTCGAGGTGTTCAACTCGCGGCTGGCGTTTCCGGGGTTCAACGAGCAGGCCGAGCGGTTCGCCCAGCGGTACCGTCTGCCGGCGGCCGCCGGCAGCGACGCGCACGTACTGCAGGGTATCGGCACGGCCCTGTGCGGCATGGACGACTTCGACGGGCCGGGCGACTTCGTCCGCGCCCTCTCCGAGAGCCGCATCGTGCGCCGGCCCAGAAGCCGCATCTACCTGCAGTCGCTGAAGCTCATCCAGACGACGATGGGCGGCTCCGCGAAGGAGTCCGGGCAGGATGTTCCTCCTGCTTAGCAGCCCGATCATCCGGCCCTGGCGGCATTTGCCGGGGCGTGGCGAGGAGTTCGCAGCCTCGGCGCGAACTACCTAGCCAGCACCCCCGTAACGAGGTCCTCCGTGGCGCAACCCAACGAGATCTACGACAAGTACCTGACTCGGGCCATCAGCGAGACCAACGAGCTGACCGGCGAGATCCTCAGGTGCTCCAGGTGTCGCCACGCGCGCACGATGCCGGTGATCGGCTCGGGCCATCCCATGGCCGACATCTTCCTGCTCAAGTTCCAGGCGCGCCCGTCCGAGCTGCACGAGGGCGTGGCCTTCTTCGGCCGCGCCGGCACGGCGCTGATGAAGAGC
Organism: uncultured Thermoleophilia bacterium; assembly: GCA_964440225.1. Classification (GTDB taxonomy): domain Bacteria; phylum Actinomycetota; class Thermoleophilia; order UBA2241; family UBA2241; genus CAIXSE01. The sequence goes on from CAYTRM010000063.1 coordinate 2,634, forward strand.
TGCCAGCGCCTCAAGATCGACCCCCTGCAGCTGTACGGCACCAACGTGGTGAAGTGCGGCGACGTGCGCGAGGCGCACCCGGAGGCCAAGTGCATCGAGCACCTCCGCCGCGAGCTCGCCATCGTCAACCCCAAGCTCATCGTGGCCATGGGCGAGGAGACCGTCGCGGCGCTGAACACGGCGCAGGTCCCCCTCGCCCGGGAGCTGACCTACGCTCCCGGTGAGCTGGTGGAGTTCACGCCGGGCACCGAGGTGCTCATCACCCCGGACATCGACGCCTCGCTCGACGAGCAGCGGCTCAAGGCCGGCTTCTGGCGCGCCTTCCGCCGGCTCGGCGAATGGTACGACGGCATCCCGCCGTACTGAGCCGCGCGACTCTCTGTCGTCGCGCGCGGGATCGGCGGGCACGGCCGTGACCGGCTCCTTGTCGGTGAAGGCCGTCGTGCCGGCGTTCGTGGCCGGGGCTCTGCTCCTGGCCTGGGGATACGGCAGCAGCGGTCTCCCGGCGCTTCCCATCCGTCTCGACATCATGGTGTCTTCGGCCGTCGTGCTGTCCCTCGCCGCTCTGGTGGTCTGGGGGATGCTGCCGCTTCGCGCGCTCGGCCGGCGCCTGCCGCTGATCACGGTGGCGGCGCTTCCGCTGGCCGTGCTCTTCGTCTGGCTCGGCTGGATCCCGCTGGCCAACGTCGCCAAGATCGTCGCCGCCGGCGCGCTCGGCATCTGGATCGCGGAGGAACTGGAGCGGCTGAGCTGGGTGGTCATCGTCGCCGTCGTGTCGGCCGCGGTGGACATCGTCAGCGTGGCGGCGGGGCCGACCAAGGCGATCCTCGACAAGGGCCCCGTGGTCGTCGGCTACTTCACCGTGGTCGTGACGTGGGCGGGCTACACGTACGCCGAGGCCTTCACGGGGCTGGGCGTCAGCGATGTCATCTTCCTTGCTCTCTATCTGGGCGCGGCCAAGCGGTTCGGCCTGCGCGCGCGGTGGAGCGCCGTGGCCATGGTGGGATCGTTCCTCGCGACCATAGCGGTGGCGATGTGGTGGACGGCGTTGCCGGCCCTGCCGCTGCTGTCCGTGGCGTTCCTCGCGGTCAACGCCGACCTGTTGCTGGCGCGGCTGCGTGAAGGACGCGGGCCGGCGCCGGGCGGTGGAGGCTGAGAAGCGGCTCGTGTCGACGCCGGCCGTCGCCGGTGGGCCGGGAGGGCGATGATCCGGCCGCCTACGCGTCGCTGGTGAAGAGCGCCACCGTCTCGATGTGGTGGGTGTGCGGGAACATGTCGACGGGCGCGACCCTCAGCAGTCTGTAGCCGAGCTCCGCCAGTTCGGCGGCGTTGCCGGCCAGCGTGGTGGGGTTGCACGACACGTACACGAAGCGGTCCGCGCCGAGCGCCGCCGCGCGTTGCAGCGCCTTGCGGGCCATGCCCGCCCGCGGCGGGTCGGTGATCACCACCGCCGGGCGGTCCGCGGCGGTCGCGCGCTCGTGGTCGAGCACGGGGTGCGGGGGAAAGCGCAGGAGCGGCCGCACGTCGGCGGCGTGGAAGTCGACGCCGGCGACGCCGCTCAGGTCCGCGTTCACGCGGGCCGCGGCGATGGCCGCCTCCTGGATCTCCACCGCCTGGACTCCGCGCGACGCGCGCGCCAGCGGAAGGGTCAGCGAGCCGATCCCGCAGTAGAGGTCGACGGAAGGGCGGCCGGGGTCCGCATCCGCGTAGCGGAGCGCCGTCTCGTAGAGCGTCTCGCACATGGCGCTGTTGGTCTGGAGAAAGGCCGTCGCCGGAACGCGCAGGTCGCACCCGGCGAGGCACTCGGCGAAGAACGGGTCGCCGTGGAGGGCAAGCGGTTCGTCGCCCACGGCAGCGTCCGCCGGAGAGTCGTTGACGGTGAGCAGGAAGGACGAGCAGCCGCTCTCGGCGACGACGCGCTCGACGAGAGCGGCCTCTTCGGGGAAGCGCCCGGTGACGAACAGGTTGACCAGCAGGTCCCCGCTGCTGCGCCCTTCGCGCACCACGAGGTGGCGCAGCAGGCCCATGGGGTCGTCGCGCTCGCGCCCGTGCGGCGCGAGCCCCAGAGACCGGCACGCCCGCGCCACCGCGAGGCGAGCGTCGTTCATGCGTTCGGAGGCGAGGCGGCAGTCGACGATGTCGACGATCTCGCGCCACGAGCCACGCTTGTGCAGGCCCAGAACGAGATCGCCGCTCTCTGAGGCGCCGAACGAGAACTCCATCTTGTTGCGGTAGCGCCACGGGTCGTCCATGCCGCGGATGGGGTCGAGCTCGAAGCCGCTCAGGCGTCCGAGTCGCTCCAGCGAGTCGACCACCTGCTGCTGCTTGAACTCGAGCTGCTTCGAGTAGGCGAGCGTCTGCCACTCGCAGCCGCCGCAGGTGGCGGCGTGGGCGCAGCGCGGGGGCACGCGGTCGGGCGAGGGCGAGACGATCTCCAGCGCCCTCGCCTCGGCGTGCGACTTCTTGCGGCGCGTGATGCGCGCCAGCACCGTGTCGCCCGGCACGCCGCCGCGCACGAAGACCACGAAGTCGTCCAGGCGCGCGACGCCCTGCCCGCCGTAGGCGAGCGAGGTCACGTCCAGGCTGACGGTCTCTCCGGGGTGCGGCGGCATGAAGCGCGAGTGTACTCGCTCACCGTCCGGGCCGCGAGCCGACCATCGTCCACCCCTGGAGGCCCGGAACGGCCTGCGAGGAGGGTCATCTGCTGGTAGAGTCGAGGCTGGCGTCGTCCGATCGACGTCATCGACGGAAGGAGGGTCCGTTGAGCGCTCTCGATCTCAATCGCTACCGGCGGCGCGCCGAGGAGTTCACCGGCGCGCTCGACCTGGAGTATTACGAGCACTTCTCCGGCCGCAAGCCGGTCTGCGACACGGCGGCGGTGTACGACCGCTATCCTGAGCTCTTCACGCGGGAGAGCATCGAAGGCCTCGAGGGCCTCTACGGTGAGGGTGCGGGCGACGCGAAGCTGCGCCTGGCGTACCTGCTCGCCTTCGCCGTCGACGGATTCATGGGCGAGCAGACCAAGCATCTCTCCGACGAGCTCGCCAACACCGAGGGGGCGGCGCAGATCGACGTCGGCGGCGAGACCATCGGCCTGCGGCAGGCGGGCGTCGTCCAGGGCAACGAGCACGACCCCGCACGGCGGCGCCGCATCCAGGAGGCGCGCCTCGCGGCGACGGCCGAGAAGCTCAATCCGCTTCTCGGGCGTATCTGGCGGCGCTGCCACGAGCTCGCCGGGGAGCTCGGCCACGCGAACTACAAGGAGCTGTACGCCGAGGTCCGGGGCCTGGACTACGATCATCTGCGCGCCGAGCTCGAGGCCTTCCTCTCCGACACGGCCGGCCTCTACGAGCGGGCGATGGACCGTCTGGTGCGGGAGCGGCTCGGGGTCGACCTCGACGATCTGCGGTTTGCCGACCTGCCGTATCTCTGGCGCGCCGAGGGCTTCGACGCCACCTTCACGGCGGAGGGACTGGTGCCGACGCTGCGGAGGACTCTGCGAGGACTCGGCATCGACCTGGACGCGCAGCCGAACATCCACCTCGACACCGAGGTACGCGAGCTCAAGTCGCCGCGGGCGTTCTGCGCGCCGGTGCGTGTGCCCGACGAGATCTACCTGGTCGTCCTCCCCCGCGGGGGGCAAGACGACTACGCCACGCTGCTGCACGAGGCCGGGCACACCGAGCACTTCGCGCACGTCAGACCCGAGCTCGCGTTCGAGTACCGGCACCTCGGCGACAACGCGGTCACCGAGGGGTTCGCGTTCACCTTCGACCACCTCGTCCTCAACCGCGAGTGGCTCGCGCAGATGCTCGGGTACGAAGACAGCGACGACTTCATCAGGTTCGCGGCGGTCAACGATCTCTACTTCATGCGCCGCTACGCGGCCAAGCTCGCCTACGAGACGACCCTGCACGCCCAGACCGGAGACCTCGACGCGATGGCTGCGGAGTACAGCCGCCGGCTCAGCGAAGCGACGCTCGTCGACGTTCCGCCCGAGAACTATCTCGCCGACGTGGACGACGGCTTCTACTGCGCGAGCTACCTGCGCGCCTGGATGCTCGAGGGGGCGCTGCGCCTCATGCTCCAGGACCGCTTCGGGCCCGCCTGGTTCTCGAGTGCGGCGGCGGGCGACTGGCTGCGGGAGCTGTGGTCCGGCGGGCAGGAACTCACGGCGGAGCGGCTGCTCCTTCGGCACGACGGCGGGCGGCTGAACACCGACCCCCTGCGGCACCTCTTCGAGCAGGCCCTCGGGAGCTGAGAGCCGGGACGGTCGTCTACGCCGCCGGCGTGAAGGTCACCAGCGTCCGCCGGTTGCGCGGCCCGTCGAACTCGGCGAAGTAGATGCCCTGCCACGTGCCCAGCTGCAGGGCGCCGTTCTGCACGGGCACGCAGACGCTGCTGCCCATCAGGCTTGCCTTCATGTGGGCGTCGCTGTTGCCCTCGAGGTGAGTGAAGGGCAGTCCGGCCGGCACGAGGCGGTCCAGGGCCATCTCCAGGTCGTCGCGGACCGAGGGGTCGGCGTTCTCGTTGATGGTCACGCCGGCGGTCGTGTGCGGCACGAACACGGTGACGAGCCCGTCGCCGCGGTCGCGAACGAGCGCGGCCACCTCGCTGGTGATGTCGGTGAAGACCACACGGCGGTGCGTCCGCACTTGGAGCGACCACATGGCGCCTCCTAGAAGAGTCCGAACCGGCGCTTGCGAGCCGGGGCCTTGGCGCGGTGGGGAGTGGTGTGGCCCGCCTTGACGGCGGTGACGACGTCGGCGGTGGACCGCACGGGGTCGGGAAGCTCCGTGTAGCACTGCATGAGCTGCGCCGCGTCGTGGGCGTCGCTGCCGCCGGTGCGTGGGACCCCGAGTTGCGCCGCCAGGCGCTCCGCGGTGCTGACGTACCGCTCGGCGAGCCAGGAACCGTTGTAGACCTCCACCGCGTCGACGATACCCGCGACCATCCGCTCGATGCCCGGGTAGTAGGCGGAGCCGCTGCGCCCCCCGCCGGCTCCGGGGTGGACCCACACGACGACGGCGTCTTCCGGCAGATCGCCGTCGCGAGGGACGTCCTGGACGTCCCTGAACGTCGCCAGCAGGTCGAGGTCCGGGGAGAAGATGATGAAGTCGCCGAACAGCGTGCTGATCTCGACGCCGTCGATCAGCAGCACTCCCTCGGCAGCCAGGGCGGGGCCGAGCTTGAGGTTGTCGCCCACATCGCCGTGGTTGGTCAGGGCGACGGCTTCGACCTGGTTCGTGACGCACCACGCGATGTAATCGCGGTAGGTGATCCGGGAGCAGTCGGAGGCCGGGTACGTGTGCGTGTGCAGGTCGACGTTCATCTGCTCCGATTATAGACTCCGTCGCACCATGCGGGGCACCCTTGATACCTTCGGCATCGTCGAGATACTGCAGATGCTGGGACGGACGCGCCGCTCCGGGACGCTGCACATCGAGTGCCCGGAGCGCATCGTCGACGTTCACTTCGCCGGGGGGCGGATAGCGGAGACTCGCGACTCGACCCGTGTGGCGGCCGACACCGTGATCGGCAGCCAGCTGCTCAAGCGGGCGCTCGTGAACGAAGCGCAGCTCGCGGCCGCGCTCACCGAGCAGGAGGCCCGGCCGAGGCCGGTGGGGTCCTTGCTGGTCGAGCGGGGGGCCGTCGCCGAGGACGCGCTCCGAGACGTGCTTTCGCGACAGATCGCGAACACGCTCGTCGCCGCCAAGCTCGAGCAGTCGGGGACCTTCGTCTTCGTCGTCGACCCGGATCCGCACCCGGTCGACTTCATCACGGTCGACACACACTCGGTGCTCCTCGACATCTCGGCGCTGGGCGGCGAATACTGCCTGGCGATAGAGATGCTCGGGCAGCCGTCGACGGTGCTGGTCCGCAACGGCGACTACCTGTCGCTGCCGCGCAACCCCTTGCCGATGGGCCGCGACGAGTTCATCGTGCTCCTGCAGGTGGACGGGCAGCGCACCGTGAAGGAGATCACGCGTGAGAGCCGTCTGGAGGAGATCACGGTGGTGAGCATTCTCGGCAAGCTGGCCGAAGCCGGCGTGCTGCTGGTGAAGGCGGAGCGGCAGTCGCGCGCCGACGACGCCGCCGAACTGCAGGCTCACCGGGACAGCGTGTGGGCCGAGGTGAGCCAGCTCCTGGACGATATCGCCGACGGCGACGGCTCCGGTGAGCCGCGGCGGCCGCCCCTCTCGGAGCCGGAGATCGACTGGGGCGCCGAGACGGCCGGATGAGCCGCGTATCCGCCCGCGGAGCCTGAGTGCGGGGGATGCGGCAGGAGAAAGGGCGGGCGGCCTTCAGGCCGCCCGCCCTTTCTCGTCTGCTTTCTAGGCCGGCGCCGCTTCCGGCGGCCTGCCCTGTGCCTCGCTCAGGCGCTGACGTCGCGGACGAGATCCTCAAACGCGCTGATGTAGAGGTCGATGTCGGCGTCGGTGTGGGTGATGGAGAGCGTCCACTCCTCCTCGCGGCCGGGGGCGATGATGATGCCGCGGTTCATGTTGTACAGCCACGCCAAGGCGACGAGCTCGTGGTCCTGGGTCTTGATGAACGACTCGTAGTCGGTGATCTTGTCGAGGGCGAAGTTGACGCAGCCCTTGGACGAGATGCCGACCGTGTAGCCGGGGAAGTCGTACTTCGCGCAGACCGCGTCGCACCCGGCGATGATCCTGTCGTTCAGGTGGTTGAGGTACTGGTAGGCGTCGTCGGTCATGACCTGCTCGAAGCTGGCGCGTGCGGCCGCCATGGCGAGCGGGTTGCCCGAGTAGGTACCGACCTGGAAGACGGTGCCGTCGTTGACCATCGCCATGACCTCGTCGCTGCCGCCGATGGCGCCGCAGGGCGTGCCGCCGGCGAGCGCCTTGCCGAGGGTGACCATGTCGGGGACGACGCCGAAGCGCTCGACCGAGCCGCCGCGGGCGGTGCAGATGCCGACCTTGACGTCGTCGAAGATCAGGACGATGCCGTGCTTCTTGGTGAGCGCGCGGATGCCTTCGAGGAAGCCCGGCTCGGGCAGCACGACGCCGAGGTTCATCATCGCGGCTTCCATGATGACGCAGGCCGGCGGGTTGCCCTCTTCGACCATGCGCTCGATGCGCTTGGTGATGTTCTCGATGTCGTTGAAGGGCACCGCGACGGTGAGGTCGATCGAGCTCTGCGGGATGCCGGCCCCGTAGCTGAGGGAGGCGTAGTTGTCGCGCGGGCCGATCTTGCCGTAGTCGAGTGCGCCGATGCTCACCATGACGTAGTCGTGATGGCCGTGGTAGGAACCGAACATCTTGACGATCGGTTCACGGCCGGTGAACGCGCGCGCCACGCGGATGGCGTCCATCGTGGCCTCGGAGCCCGAGTTGACGAAGCGCCACTTCGGCAGCTTGAAGGCGCCGGCGAGGTGCTCGGCCATGATGATGGCGTCCTCCGTCGGCAGCCCGAAC
>CAYTRM010000064.1:0-10052 GCA_964440225.1 uncultured Thermoleophilia bacterium
GCCGAAGCCGATGAGCGGGCGTCGACGGAACTCGTCCTCGCCGCCCGAGATGCAGGTGGCCATCTCGATGAGCTTGCGGCAGTCGTAGGCGCTCGTCGCCTCGGTCCCGACCGGCTTGCCCGTGTTAAGGATCGCCGCCTCCCACTTGTGGAGGCTCGCGGTCGCTTCGGGGACGTCAGTCGGGTGGACGGCTGACTCGTAGGTGTCGATGTCGCTGAGGGCGTCGACGAGACGGGCCGCCTCGCGCACGTCCTGCAAGACCGGGTGACGATACTCGCCGGTGCGGGTGTCGACGATCATGATGCCTTCGTCGAAGTTGGAGACGTAGACGCGGCCGCCTTCGAGGACGATGTCCATGTCTGGGTCGCGGCCGCAGAGATAGCTCTTGGGCGGGCACGAGCGGATGGAGTCCTCGGCGAGATGCGGCGGGATCCGCACCATGCGCGTCTCGCGGTCGACGATGCAGCCGCCGTCGCTGAAGATGTCGAGAGCGTCGTCGGCCTCGACCCAGACGCCGGTCCGCTCCAGGATCTCCAGCGAGCCGAGGTGGATGTCGTCGAGCTCGGCCTCGGTGAACACCTTCAGGCTGAGCCCGCCCGAGCTGGGCCGCCCGGCGTGCAGGTTTCTCTTCACTGGAGCACCTCCGCTGGCAGGCTATGTGTGACGGTCGGCGAGACGACGGGTGAGGCGAAAGCGGTCAGGTCGACCGGCCTCACGGGCGTGGCAACGGGCGCGCCCCGCCGCTCGCAGAGACCGAGCGTATGGGCGGGGCGCGCCCGAGTAAAGCGTCGGCCGGCCCCGCGTGCAACTTCGCCGAGCAATCCGTCGCTGCCTGCACCCTCGCGGTGCGAAGTTCGCCGAGGTTGTGGGAGTCGCGGCTATGGCGTCCGTGCTCCGGCGGTCATACGCTAGGACCATCGGTAAGCGACTTGAGGAGGGGTCGTATGCGCCTCATCGAACGCGGCGACTCCGTGCTCGTCGTCATCGATCTGCAGCCGGGCTTCTGGGGAAATGTGCTGAGCGCGGAGGACGAGGCCGCGGTCGGCGCTGCCGTCGAACGCGCCACCTGGCTTTCCGCCACGGCGCGTGCGCTCGGGGTGCCGGTCGTGCTGACGGCGGAAGCTCCGGAGCGAAACGGCCCGGTGGCAGCCGGGGTGACGGCGGCCGCGGGCGTGGGCTCGCACGTCTTCACGAAGCCGGTCTTCGATCTCGCCGCCTGCCCGGAGATCCTGGCGGCGATCGACGCTACCGACCGCAGGACGGCCGTCCTCTGCGGCTTCGAGACCGACGTGTGCGTGACGCACTCGGCGGTCGGCCTGAGCCAAGCCGGCTACCGGGTGGCGGTAGCCGCGGACGCCGTGTACTCGCCGGCGGGCGCGCAGGCCTTCGGTCTCGCCCGTCTGCGCGGTCTGGGCGTCGAGTTCGTCCACTGCAAGGGCGTCTACTACGACTGGGTACGGACGCTCGCGGCCGCGCTGGTCTTCCAGGCCGAGCACCCCGAGCTGAGCGAGCCGCCGGGGTTCTGGATCTGAAGCGCCGTCTCCGGACCCACCGCATGGTCGCGCCCGTGGCGAAACGCCGCCTCTTGCCACGCAGCGGGGCTGTCTGTATGAACACGTGAGGAGCCGAGCGACGACCTGCCGGGAGATCGTCCCGATGCGCAAGGGCAACTGCAGCGAAAGGGTGGGCGCCATGGCGGATTCTCGTGGGAACACGCGCGATGAGGGCGGCGAGACGACACGTGCCGCGGTCTTCTGGCAGGGCGGCGATCCGCGCTGGCAGCCGCGCGACCTCACGCCGCTGACCACGACCGAACGCGCGGACGTGTGCGTCGTCGGCGGTGGCTTCACCGGCCTCTGGGCCGCGCTGCAGATCAAGCGCCTCGCGCCGGACACCGACATCGTGCTCATCGAACGCGAGTACTGCGGCGCCGGCGCCAGCGGTCGTAACGGCGGCTGGGTGAACGGCTGGGACGACATCCTTCCCAAGCTCGTCTCCCGCTTCGGCAAGGATGCGGCGCTCTGGCTCGTCGAGGCCTCACGGCGCAGTCTCGACGACATCCGGGAGACGGTGCGCGAGGGCCAGATCGACTGCGACCTCGCGTTCGAGGGCGGTCTCACCGTGGCCCTCTCGCCGGCGCAGGTCGACGGCATCCTGGAGGCCGCGCTGCTGGCGCGCGAGATGGGTCGCGACGACTACTTCCGCATCCTGGACAGGGACGAGGCCGTCGCTCTGTCGGGCTCGCCGCGGGCCGAGGCCGGGGCGTTGATCCTGCACGCCGGGAGCGTCCAGCCGGCGCTGCTCGTGCAGGGACTGCGCCGGCTGGCCGTCGCCGCCGGCGTGCGGGTGTACGAGGCGACCCCGATGGTCGGCCTCCAGCGCAGCCTGCCCGCCGTCGTCAAGACGCCCTCCGGGAGCGTGACGGCGGACAAGGTCGTACTCGCCTCCGGCGCCCGCCTCGGCCTTGTGCCCGAGCTGCGCCGCACCATCTTCATCATCCCCTCGCACATGGTGGCGACGGCGAGCTCGCGCGAGGCGCTGGACCGTCTCGGATGGCGGGCAGGCCGTCCCTTCTCCGACGGGCGCACCGCCGTGCACTACGCGCAGCGGTCCTCCGACGACCGTGTCTTGTTCGGGCGCGGGGGCGGCCGCCTCGGGTACGGAGGCCGCATCATCCCCGCCCACTTCCACGACGCCAGGGAGATCGCGAGCATCGTCGCCGACATGCGCGGCATGCTGCCGGCGACGCGCGAGCTCGCGATCGAGTGGCGGTGGGGCGGACCGTTGGAGCGCACCCAGCACGGCATCCCCTGGGTCGGCGTCCTGGGCAAGTACCGCAACGTCTGCTACGGCCTCGGCTACTCGGGCAACGGCGTCTCGGCCTCCAACCTCGTCGGCCGCACGCTGGCCTCGGTCGTGCTGGGCCTGCAGGACGACTACGCCCAGTCGCCGCTGGTCTCCGAGCCGCCCGCGTATCTGCCGCCCGAGCCCATCCGCTCCGCCGGCGCCCGCGCCGTGCGCAGTGCCATCGAGCGCTGCGAGATCGTGGAGGATGCGGGCAAGACGCCCGACCCGATGTCGAGGGCCCTCAGGCGCTGTCTCAACGTCTCGGTGCCGAAGGGCCCGACGCTGTGGCGCCGGGAGGAGATGGACTGATCCTCCGTCGCGAGCAGGTGGTGCCCGCCCCAGACGGACTGGATACGGAGCCAGGTCGGCCAGCCCATGATGCAGCGCTCGTGGGGCTCCCACACGGCGGGCATGCGGCAGCCGACGGACGATGGTGTAGGTCTCGCGCGGTCCCATTCGGACCAAGCGCGCGCTCATCTTGGCTTGTACCGCTCCGGCCGTCTGCGTGGGAGGGATCTCGTCGTTCAGGCGACGATGCTGTCCGGGGTCCGACATCGCCGCGAGCCGCCTGGTGGTAGAGTCGCGGCCCCGAGGCGACGGCCTCGGGCAGATCGCACGTCCAATGGGAGCCCGGCGTTATCGTCGTGCAACAGACGTCCGGCCTGCGGACCGGCCATCACGAGAGCGAGGAGGAGGCGACATGAACGCAGCTCGCCTGACGATCTGGGACGAGAGCGCCTGCCGGCGCGTGCACGAGGCGACGCTCCAGGTGCTCTCCAAGACGGGCATCGACGTGCACTACGCGCCGGCCGTCGAGGTCTTCGCCGCAGCCGGCGCACAGGTGGACGGAACGCGCGTACGTATCCCCGCGGATCTGGTCGAGGCCGCGATCAAGAGCGCGCCGCGCGACTGGACCATCAAGCCGCGTGGCGGCGACACCGAGCCGCTCGTGCTCGATACCGGCCACACCTACTGCGGCACGGGGTCCGACGTCCTCTACATCAGCGACCCGGATACCCGCGAGCGGCGCCGGGTGCGCCGCGCGGACGTCGAGGGCATGGCGGCGCTCTGCGAGAAGCTCCCCACCATCGACTTCGTGATGAGCATGGGCTTGCCGGAGGACGCGCCGCAGGCCATCGACGACCTGGTCCAGGTGGACGCCATGCTTCGCGGCACGCGCAAGCCGCTCATCGTCGCGCCGCGCGACGGCCACATCCTCCCGCGGATGCAGGAGATGGCGGCGCTGGCCGGCGAGCGCGACAGCTTCGGTATCTACGCGATGCCTGTGCCCCCGCTGCTGTTCGACGAGGACGGCGCCAGCAAGGTGATCGCCTGCGCCAAGCTCGACATCCCGCTGATCTGGGCGCCGGCGCCCAACGCAGGCACCACGGCGCCGGCGAGCGTCGCGGCCGTCATCGTCGTGGCCAACGCCGAGGTGCTCGCCGGGCTCGTGCTGAGCCAGGCCGTGAAGCCGGGCGCGCCGTTCGTCTGGGGTGTCGGCGTCGGCGCCATGAACATGCGGACGATGAACGAGGTGTACTCGTCGGCGGACGTCTTCCGCGGCCATCAGGCGCAGACCGACCTGGCGCGCTGGTACGACCTGCCGAGCTTCGCCTACGCGGCGCACACCGACAGCAAGATCCTCGACGAGCAGTGGAGCGCCGAGGCGGCGCTCACCGCCATCCTCGGTAAGCTCAGCCGAGGGACGCTGCTGCACGATGTCGGCTACCTGGAGTGCGGGCTGCAGGCCAGCTATGAGAGCATCGTCTTCGGCGATCACCTGCTCGGCTGGGCCAAGGCGTTCATGGCGCCGCTGCCCGTCGACGACGACGCGCTGGCGCTGGACGAGATCGAGGCGGTGGGGCCGGGCGGCAACCACCTGGCCCGGCCTTACACGCGCAAGCACTTCCGGAGCATCTGGCAGAGCGACTTCTTCGACACGACCCGCCACGACGCATGGGAGGCCGGCGGGTCGCAGACGCTGCTCGACCGTCTCAAGGCGCGAGTCGTGGAACTGCGCTCCAAGCCGCGCGCCTTCGAGCTGCCGGACGAGGTGAAGACGAGCCTCGACCGGGTCCTCGCGGACGTCGAGGCCCGGCGGCCGGGGGCCTGACCGGCCGGGCAGGCCCCGCCGAGAGGGCATTCCCGAGGGGCCGCACCGCGATGGCTCAGCTGTCGGCTGCTCCCCCGCGACCGGAGCGGCCCCGCTCCAGGACCATGTCGATGTAGTCATCGCAGAGCGCGAGCGCATCGTCGACACTGAAGTCCGTCGCCGCCATCAGCAATTCGATCCAGGCTCCGTCGGCCAGGGCCACGAGCCCGATCCCGGCCTTGCGCGGATCGATGTCCAGGCCGCGCCGCCGCGCCGCCTCGCGGAAGAGTTCGCTGTACCGCTCGCGCTCCTCGGCGTACACGCACTCGTTGATCTCCTTCAGGTTCGGGTCGCCGAGGGCTGCCTGCCAGAACCCGAACCAGGCGTGGGCCCGCTCGGGCGCCGCCAGCTCCTCGCGGAAGTCCGTGGCGACGATGGTGCGCAGCGTCGCCACCGGATCGTCGTCCTCCGCCGGGCCGGCGGTGAACGCCGCCCGCTGCCCGTCCGCCAGTCGCTGGAACGCCTCGAGGAGGAGTTGCCGCTTGCTGCCGAAGTGGTGTCGCACCAGGCCGCGGGACACCCCGGCGGCGTCGGTGATCCTCTCGATGGAGACGCCCGCGGGGCCGTGGTTGGCCATGCAGAGGATAGTCGCCTCGATGAGTCTGTCCTTTGACGCGGCCGCGCTGAGCTGACGCCTGTTCTGTTGCGGCTCCACGCTCTTCGCGGGCCGCTCTGTCGGGTGCGCTCGGTCCATCGCGTCGCAGCGTACCACGGAGGTCTTGACGCGGACCAGGCTGGCTTGCTATACGTATAGATAGCGAAACTATGGGGGGAGGTGGGTTCTTTGAAACGACGTGCCCACGCGGGACGCACGCGCAGCGGAGGCTTCAGTCTGAATGCCTTCACCGACGACGAGTTCAGGGACCTCCACGTCGCGACTCTGGAGGTCCTCGAGCAGACGGGCGTCTTCACCGACGACCCCGAGGCGTTGGAGATCTTCGAGTCCGGTGGCGCGATCGTCGATCGCGCGACCGGGGTCGTGAGGATCCCGCCGCGGCTCGTCGAGGCGGCGATCGACTCCTCGCCGGAGCGCATCCTGGCCGCCGGTCGCAACCCCAAGGACGACATCATGCTCGATGCCGGGCGCGTCGGCTTCACGACGTTCGGCGAGGGCATCAGCATCGTCGACCCCGAGACCGGCGAGATGCGTGATCCGACCAAGCAGGACGTCGCCGACACCGCGCGAGTGGCCGACTACCTGGACGAGCTGGACACGTACGAGATCGCCGTCGGCGCCCACGACATGCCGGCCGCGACGGCGACCATCCACAGCTACGAGGCGGCGCTGCTCAACACGACCAAGCACGTCTGCGCCGGCCCGCTCTCCCGCCGGGAGGCCGAAGCGGTCCTCGACATCGCCGCCGCCGCCGCAGGTGGCCGGGAGGCTCTGCGGCGGCGTCCGATCGTGATGATCGGCGTATGCCCGGTGAGTCCGCTGAAGCTCCCCAAGGAGTGCTCGGAGGCGATCGTCTCGGCCGCGCGCGCCGGCGTCCCCTGCCTGGTGCTCTCGATGGCGATGGCCGGCGGCTCGGCCCCCGTCAATCTCGCCGGCACGCTCGTCGTCCACAACGCCGAGGTGCTCGCCGGGATCACGCTCGCGCAGCTCACGAGCCCAGGCACGCCGGTGCTCTACGGCAGCTCGACGACGGCCATGGACCTTCGCCTCGCGGCGGCCTCCGTCGGCTCGCCGGAGTGTGGCGTGATCAGCGCCGCCGTCGCCGCCATCGCGCGACGGTATCGCCTGCCCAGCTACGTGGCCGGGTTGTAGGGCGACTCCAAGCTCTTCGACGCTCAGACCGGTCACGAGAAGACGCTGACCGCGCTGTTGCCGGCGTTGGCAGGTGCCAACCTGATCTACGGCGCGGGGATGATCGAGTCGGGTGTCGCGTTCGATTTCGGCCAGCTCGTCATGGACAACGAGTTCGCCAGGATGATCAAGCACGCGGTCATGGGCGTCGCGGTGGACGACGAGCGGCTCGGCGTGGACGACATCGCCGAGGTGGGCCCCTTCGGGGACTTCCTCAGCCTGGACTCCACGCTCAAGTTCATGCGCAGCCAGTCCCAGCCGAAGCTGATCGACCGCAGGGTAAGGGAGGACTGGGCCGCCGCCGGCGGCAAGGATCTGCACCAGCGCGCGCTGGAGGAGGCGCGCCGCATCCTCGCGACGCACGTGCCGGAGCCGCTGCCGGAAGGCGTGGTGCGCGAGATCCGCGGCATCGTGGACGCGGCCGACGCCGACGCCGCCGCGGCACAAGGGAGTCCACAGTGCACCTGAAGTTCGACTGCCTGTCGGCCGCCGAGAAGGACGCGCTGCATCAGCGCGTCCTGCACGTGCTCGAACACGTTGGCATCGGCGTGGGATCGGCGGTCGCCCTGGATCTTCTCGCCGACGCGGGCGCGTGCGTCGACAGGGAGCGCCGCACCGCGACCCTGCCCCCCGGGCTGGTCGAGAGCTGTCTGGAGAAGGCTCCCGGGAGCGTGCGACTCGCCGCGCGCGACGCGGCGCATGACCTGCTCGTCGGCGCCGGCTCGCCGCTGGCCTGCTGCACGGACGGCATGGCGACGATGGTCTTCGACGACGCGACCGACGAGGTGCGTGACGCCACGCGTGACGACCTCGTCTACTACTACGGTCTCTACGACGCCCTCGAGGAGCTCGACTTCATCTGGACGTCGCTGACGCTGGGTGAGATGGATCCTCTGAGAGTTGGTCTCGAGACCGATCTCATCGCCCTGGAGTCCACCTCCAAGCATGTGCAGAGTGTCGTGGCGCACTCGCCCGAGCAGGTCGCGCCGCTCCTCGAGATACTTGAGGCCCTCGCAGGAGCGCCACTCCGCGAACGGCCGATCTACTCGTCGCTGCACTGCCCCGTGTCGCCGCTGCGGTTCGAGGGCGACAAGCTCGATGCCTCGATCGAGCTCGCCCGTCACGGGGCGCCGATCCTCATCCACCCTCTGCCGCTGCTGGGCACGACAGCCCCCATGAGCGTGCTGGGCGCGACCGTCATCACGCTCGCGGAGCTCCTCGCCGCCGTCACCATCTTCCAGCTGGCGGCGCCGGGCTGCGCCCTCATGGTGGTCGCCATCGGCGGTTCCACGCACCTGCGCACCGGCGGGTTCCTCTGCGGCGCGCCCGAGGTGGCGCTGGTCGACATGGCCAGCCTCGCCATGACGAGGCAGTACGGACTGCCGAGCATGAGCGGCGGCATGCTCTCGGATGCCAAGGCCGCCAACTTCCAGGCCGGCTCGGAGGGCGCCCTGCTGGCGGCGACCTCCGTGCTGTGCGGCGCTGACCTGCTCACCGGCGCCGGGCTGGTCAACAGCGATATGGCCGTCTCCACGGCCAAGGCCGTCCTCGACTGCGACACCATCGGGTCGGTCAAACGTCTCCTCGAGATGCCCGACTCCGTGGATGACGCCTCGACGCTGATCGAGGACATCGCAGTGGTCGGCCCCGGCGGTCAGTTCCTCGCCCGGCGCAGCTCTCGCGAGAACTCGCGCCGCGGCGAGATCTGGCGTCCCTCCGCCTTCCAGCGCGACGGACTCTCCGCGTACGCGGGGCGTTCTCTGGTGAGCGACGCGCTGGAACGCGCCGAAGCGGTGCTCGCCGCGCACGTGCCGACACCCATTCCCGACGATGCCCGCCGCGAGGCGCGCACCGCGTTCGAGCGGTACGCGCGCAGCGCGGGCGGCCACTGAACAAGGAGCACCGGAAGATGGAGACGCAGTACCCGACGCGCATGGGTGACGGCTCGCTGACCCGCTTGACGCGCAGCGAGCTCCGTGCGGAGCTCGAAGAGGGCACCCTGGCGGCGGCGAGCCGGGCCAAGGTGCCGCCGCTGTCCGCGGACGAGCTCGACCACCTGCTCGAGATCTGGGCGTCGCCGGCCAAGTTCTCCGCCGTCGACATCGGCGACGAAGTCGTGCTCACCTACGACGGCTCGGGGTCCAAGACGGTCGGTACGCGCACTCAGGACCTGCTCATCTACGAGCAGATGTTCGGAGCCGACTCCGTCGAGCTCGGGCACGTCGACTACTCGTTCAAGGCCATCCGGACCATCCTGCCGTTCGAGGCCCAGAACATGAAAGACGCGCAGGCGGTTCTGACGGTGCCGCTGATGTACGGTGCGATGCCCAATCTGGGCCTG
Organism: uncultured Thermoleophilia bacterium; assembly: GCA_964440225.1. Classification (GTDB taxonomy): domain Bacteria; phylum Actinomycetota; class Thermoleophilia; order UBA2241; family UBA2241; genus CAIXSE01. The sequence continues at coordinate 9,148 of CAYTRM010000064.1, forward strand.
TACTCGAAGCCCGACGGCCCGGCGCCCAACTGGTCGGAACTGCTGCCGCTGGCGAAGGTGGACGAGGCGCGGGCGGCTCAGGAGGAGGCGGTCGGGTACGCCGTCGAGGACATGGTGAAGACCGCCGACGCGCTGTGGGAGGCGGGCGCCGACGGCATCGACTTCGACACCGCCGGCGCGGCCGGCGACGGCGACTTCCTGGCCACCCTCCTCGCGATCGAGCGCATCCGCGCGGCCCATCCCGACATGGGCATCCAGGTCGGCATGGCCGGGGAGTTCGTGCTCGGGATGCACGGCCGGCTCGAGTACGACGGCGTGCGCCTGGCCGGCCTCTGGCCGCGCGGGCAGATGGAGCTGGTGCGCCGGGCGGGCGCGACGATCTACGGCCCGGCGATCACCGTCAACACGCGCCGCACGGGGGCGTGGAACATCGCTCGGGCGCTGACGCTCGTCAAGCCGTGCATGGAGGTGGCCGAGATCCCCGTGCACATGAACATCGGCATGGGGGTCGGCGCCGTCCCCATCACCAGCTACCTGCCGCTGGACGCGGTGGCGCGCGCCTCGCGGGCCACCGTCGACATCCTGCGGCTGGACGGCTTGTAGGTCGGCGGCGGCGACCCTCTCGGGATGCCGTGTGCCCACGCGACCGCCTCGGGGATGTGCGGGATGCGCGCTGCTGGAGATCTGGTGGCGCGCATGCAGATCACTCGGGGAATGCGGATCGGGCAGGCCAAGGCGTACGTTGCAGAGCGACTCGGGGTCAGCCCCGCGGACCTCTCCGACCCCATCGCCATGGAGGACGTGCGAAGGGAGCGGCAGCTCGGGCGCATCACGACCTTCGAGATCAGCTACCCGACCCAGTCGAGCGCCATGGAGGCCAAGTTCAGGATCGCCGAACTGCTGGA
>CAYTRM010000065.1:0-282 GCA_964440225.1 uncultured Thermoleophilia bacterium
AGGGCTGGGGCGTCACCGTCACGCTCAACCAGTTTATCAATTCCGCAACGAATGTGCGGAAGACCAATTCGACGAACGTCCAGACATTCGATTCCGGCATGAAAGGATATCTCGGATACGTATGCATGAACAAGGTCGTCCGTTACAACGACGCCCCGAAGCGCATGACATTCCCGATCCCCGCGGAATTGCCTGACGTGGCACTCCTCGAGACATTCGCCGGGGACGACGGCAGCCTCGTGCGCTATGCCGTAGATAAGGGCGCGAAAGGTATCGTGATAG
>CAYTRM010000065.1:292-10007 GCA_964440225.1 uncultured Thermoleophilia bacterium
GGAACGTGAACGCGGAAGTCTATAAGGCGGTACAATACGCCCTAGAGAAAGGTGTTGTAGTCGTCGTGACGACTCGCGTCTATTACAGCGGTGTATGGCCGATGTACGGCGACCAGGGTGGCGGCGCGACGCTTGAGAAAGCTGGCGTCATACTGGGCGGCGATTTCGACGGGCCGAAGGCCAGGCTTCTCCTCATGCTCGCGCTCGCGCTGCTCGGTCTGAGCGAGTTCTACCGGCTCACCAAGCAGTACCGGCCGCTGCCGCTCGCCGGGTTCGTCACGCTCGCGCTGATGCTCGCCGCCGCCTGGTTCATGACGCCGTTCGCGGTGTTCGGCGCCGTATGCGTCGGAGTCCTCCTGACGGCGCTGCTCGGCCTGCTGGCCGGACCCAAGCGTGGGGTGACCGTGCGCATGGCCGTCACGCTGCTGGGACTGCTGTATCTCGGCCTCGGCTTCAGCGCGCTGCTCATGATGCGGCAACTCGACGTGGGCACGGAGGCCGTGCTCACGGTGGTGTTCGGCACGTGGGCCGGGGACACCATGGCGTACTTCACCGGCAAGTTCTTCGGCAGCACGCCCATGGCGCCGGTCCTCTCGCCCAAGAAGACCTGGGAGGGGTTCGCCGGCGGCGCCATCAGCACCGTCCTCCTGGTCGTCTTCATCGGCCTCTACACGCCGCTCGGCCCGGTCGATTCGCTCCTGCTCGGCGCCGTGATCGCCGTCGCCGGTCCGCTCGGCGACCTCTTCGAGAGCCTCATCAAGCGCGACGTGCAGATCAAGGACTCCGGGCGCGGGATCCCCGGCCACGGCGGCGTGCTCGACCGCTTCGACGCGCTCATCTGGGCGTCCGTGGCGGCCTACTTCGTGCTCACGACCGTGCTGGGCTTCTGAGACCGGCCGGGTGTGACGGTGAGCACGGCGGAGCCGGGAGCCTCTGAGCTGCCGGTGAGCGCCGGGAGAGGGCGCCGGCTCAGGCTCGTCACGGGCGGGCTCCTCGCCGCCGCCCTCGGCTTCACCTGGTGGCGGCTCTGGCGCGGGGCGGATCTCGTCGATGAGGGCTTCTCGGTGCTCGTGCCGTGGCGGTGGGCGCTCGGCGACCGTCCCTTTGTGGACGAACAGAACCTCGCTCAGGCGGCCGGCCTGCTCTCGTATCCCTTCTTCAAGCTGTACGCGCTCGTGGGGGGCGGGGACTCGACCGCGGTCGTCATGTACGGGCGTCACCTGTACCTGGTGTTCGCCGTGCTCGTCGCCGCCCTGGTGTACGTGGCCGCGCGACGGCTTCTGCGGCCGGAGTTCGCGGCGTGCGTCGCCGCGCCGTTCGTCACCATCCTCCTGTTCGAGACGCCGCAGCTCACGGCCAACAGCATGGGCGCGGGTCTGCTTGCGGCAGGCGCCGCTCTGGGCGCCGTGTACGTGACCGGCGGACGGCGGCGCTATGCGTTCGCGTCGGGCCTCGCCTTCGGCTTCGCCTGCGTGGCGTACCCGACCGTGCTGTTCACCGTCCCCTTCACGGCCGTCTTTCTCGCCTTCTCTGTGGGGCGGCGCGCCGTCGCCATGGTCGCGACGGGCGCGTTTCTCCACCCGCCCGACCCCGATGGGCCGCCGACCGGTCCCCGCGCCTGGCGGGCGGTGAGCGCCTGGAGCCTCGGGGGGGCGCTTGTGATCGCCCCGCCGGCGGTGGTCGTCGTCCTGATGGCAGGGACGGCGAACCTGCAGCGGAGCTGGGACTACACGCTGCGCTCGGCCAGGGACTTCGGGCAGCTTGCCGGGGCCTCCAAGGCCGTGGACGTCGCCGCCGATTTCTTCGTCTTTGCTGGGCGCCAGTGGTATCTGGTGCTTGCGGCGGCGGTCGTCTACGTCGTTTACCGCCAGCGGCCGCGCGCGGCGCGCTGGGCGCTGCTCGGCGTGCCCGCAGCGCTCTGGCTCACGGGTACGACGTCGGGACTGGGCGTCGCCGGCGCCGTGATCGCGTACGCACTCGCGGCGCCGTATCTCTACCTCTTCGTCGCCGAGGACCGCCGCGAGGGTGGCGCCCGCGTGCTGCTGTGGGTGTGGGCACCGGCGCTGGTCGTGGGCGCAATGACGGCGTACACGAGCTCAGACGGATTCGAGCACGCCGCCGTCGGCCTCTTCCCGGCGCTGTTCGCCAGCGGCCTGTTCCTTGCGTGGAGCCTCGAGGCGATGGGCGGCTCGGCCGGCGGCGCTCGCTGCCTGTGGCGGCCTCTGGCCGGGCTTGCCGCGGTGGTGGTGGTCACGCTCGCGTTCCAGTTCCAGTTCCAGCAGGGCGGCGTATCGTGGGCCGATCTGGACCGGCGGGTGAGCTCCGGCCCCTGGTGGGGCATCGCCGTGTCCGGGGAGCAGCACGACGCCCTGTCGCGCTTCGCGATCGATCTGCAGGCGCAGGCCGGGGACGACGACGCGTTGCTGGTGTATCCCCGGGGCGCCGGCTACTACCTGTACTGGCCCGGCGCCGTCGCGGCCAACACGTACCAGTTGATGCTGCCGCGGGCGTCGGCGCCGCTGCCGGCGTCGACGCTGAGCTACTACCGGCGCCACCAGGTGGCGCCGACGGTGGTCGTCCGGCTCGAGGAGACGGCCGGCGTGAGCCGGCCGGAGCTCGAGGCCACGGGCGGGTTCGGCTACGAGGTGACGGCCGTGAGCCCGTGGTATGCGGTGCTGCGGCGACCGGCGGGCGAGAGCGTGGACGACGTGCTCGCCCGCCTGCCCCGGCAGTGACCGGCGGGCGTGGTAGTCTTGCGCCCATGATGGAGACGCCGGCCAGACACCTGCTCATCCTCGGCTCCACCGGCTCGATCGGGCGGCAGGCTCTCGAAGTGCTGCCTGCCGTTCCGTCCGTCCGGCTCGTCGGGCTTGCCGCGGGCACCGGCGTCACCGCCCTGCTCGAGCAGGCGGCGGCGCACGGCGTGCACGCCGTCTGTCTGCACGATGCGCAGGCGGCGACCGAAGCGTCCGCGCGCATGCCGGAGCTGAAGGTGCACGCCGGCGAGACCGGCGTGCACGAGCTGATCTCGGCGGCTGCTGCCGCCGCCGCCGCGGAAGGCGCCGAGCTCATGGTGCTCAACGGCATCGTCGGCGCCGCCGGCCTGCGCGCCACGATGGCGTCGCTCGAGGCCGGCGCCACGCTGGCTCTGGCCAACAAGGAGAGCATGGTCGCCGGCGGCCCCTTCGTCCTCGATGCGGCGCGCCGCAGCGGCTCGCTGATCCTGCCCGTCGACAGCGAGCACAGCGCGATCTTCCAGTGCCTGCACGCCGGCCGAGGTGTGGCGCACGCCGAGGGCGGCGCCGCGCACGCCGAGGGCGGCGCCGCGAACGTTGAGGCAGGCACGCCGGTCGCCGGCGCGGACCCCGGCCCCGCGGTCGAGGAGCTCCTGCTGACCGGCTCCGGCGGCCCGTTCCGCGGCCGTAAGGCCGTGGACTTGGCCGCCGTCACCCCGGAGCAGGCGCTTGCTCATCCCAACTGGGCCATGGGTCCCAAGATCAGCGTCGACTCCGCGACACTCATGAACAAGGGGCTCGAGCTGATCGAGGCGCACTACCTCTTCGGCGTGCCCTACGAGCGGATCACGGTCGTGCTCGACCCGCGGAGCACCGTGCACAGCATGGCGCGCTTCTCCGACGGCGCCGTCCTCGCGCATCTGGGCGTGCCCGACATGCGCACGCCGATCGGCTACGCTCTCGGCTACCCGGACCGGCCGCTGCTCCCGCAGGTGCGCCGGCTCGACCTCTTCGCTACGCAGATCGCGTTCGAGCGGCCGGATACGGCGACCTTCCGCTGTCTCGAGCTGGCCGAGGAGGCCGGCAAGAAGGCCGCGATCGTCGAGTGCGAAGCGCGCGGAGGCTCGGCCTCACCCGGCTCTTCGGCGCCCGGACCCGGTGCGGCGTGCCGCCCGCGCACCGTCGCGGCGCCGATCGTGCTGAACGCCGCGAACGAGGTCGCCGTCGAGGCGTTCCTCGCCGGGCGACTCGCGTTTCTCGCCATCGCCGAGGTCGTCGAGAAGTGCCTGACCTGGCTGGGCGACGAACCGGTCGAGAGCCTCGACGACGTCTTCGAGAGCGATGCCGAGGCGCGCCGCTTCGCCCGCGAAGCGGCAGGCGGGCCGCTCTGATCCGTCGCCGGGCTCGCTCGCGCCGCGCTGACTTTCAGCCGCACGTCCCTTGTGCCCGCGGCGTGACGCGCCGAGCGGTTCTCTGGCGACCATGAGACGCACGGCCGGCAGTGCCGGGGGTGGTGTGAGTCGTGGTGCCACCAGTGGGTCCGGGAGTGGTGCCGGGAGCGGTGCCGCCCGTGACCAAGGCAGTCTTGCCGGGTTTCGCCGGCGGCGTCGCGAGGCGCGGCCGGGCCGGGCGGCAAGCCGGGGTTCACGACAGTGCGTTAATGCAGACGTAACCTGCAACGGGTATCCTGTAGCGACATGAGCCACGAGCAGGACATCTCGACTTCGGGCGAAACGGATGTCGCGGCAGCCGACGGCGTGACCGATGCCGCGGCATCCGACGGCGTGACCGATGCCGCGGCAGCCGACGGCGTGACCCGATCGGCCGCGAAGCGTCCGCCGCCTCCCACCCCGGTGCGGCGGTCCCTCAGCCCGTGGTCCCTGCTGCTTGGCGGCGCCGTCCTCGTCGCGCTCGTCATGGGCCAGTGGGTCTGGGTCGTCGCGATCCTCGGTCTGGCTCTGCTGATCACCGTGCACGAGTTCGGCCACTTCATCGCCGCCAAAGCTCTCGGCATGCGCGTCGAGAAGTTCTACGTCGGCTTCCCGCCGGCGGCCCTGCGCCGGACGCGCGGGGAGACCGAGTACGGTGTGGGGATCATCCCCCTCGGCGGGTTCTGCAAGATCAGCGGCATGACGCCCGAGGAGGAGGTCCCGGAGGGCACCGGCGACCGCGTGTACTACAAGAAGGCCGTCTGGAAGCGCAACGTGACGATCGCCGCCGGCCCGGTGATGAACTTCGTCGCGGCCGCCGTGATCATGATCCTCTTCATCGGCATCCAGGGACTGCCTACGGCGACGCTCACGCTGGACGAGGTCGTCCCCGGCGCGCCGGCGGCCGAGGCCGGCCTCGTGGCCGGCGACACGCTGACCGGCGCCGACGGCACGACGTGGAGCACCTGGGACGAGGCCTCGGCGTACTTCCGCGCCAACCCCGGCAAGGAGATCGCGCTCGGCTACCGGCCCGCGGCCGGCGGGCCCGAGCGCACGGCCTCCGTCGTCCTCATCGAGAACCCCGACGCGCCCGGCAGCGGGTACCTGGGCGTGCGCGCCGGGGTGGTGCGCGACCGGCCGGGTCCGGTCGAGGCCGTCAAGCTCGGGCTGATCGGCTTCAAGGATGTGGTCGTCGGCACCTTCACCGGGTTCTACTGGCTGTTCAGCGGGCGGATCAGCGCCACGGGACCGGACGGAGCCGTCGGCCCGGTCGGCATCATCGACGTCAGCCGCCAGGCGGTGCAGCAGAGCTGGTATCCGATCCTGCTCGCCTTCCTGAGCTTCAACCTCGGGCTCATCAACCTGCTGCCGATCCTGCCGTTCGACGGCGGCCACATCGCCGTGAACCTCATCGAGAAGGTGCGCGGGCGACGCCTCGACGCGCGCATCCTCGAGCGTCTGGTCGCCTTCGGCACCGTCCTGCTCGTCATGCTGTTCCTCTTTCTGACGTTTAACGACGTCAAGCGGCTCTTCGGCGGCTGATCCGGGACCCGCGGGTCTGTCGCCCGGGCCGCCCCGGCCGGCGAGGCGGCAGGGCGGCGCGCCGTGGACTAAGATGCGTGCATGGGCGGAATCACTCTCGTCACCGGCGGCGCCGGGTTCATAGGCTCTCACGTGGTGGATGCGCTCCTCACGGGGGGTGACGACGTCCGCGTCCTCGACGACTTCAGCACCGGCAGCGAGGAGAACCTCTACGACGCCTGGCGGCTCGCCGCCGAGTACGGCGGCGGCCTGCAGGTGATCGAGGGAGACGTCCGCGACGAGGTGCGCATGCGCGACGCCGTGGCCGGCTGTGACGCTGTCGTCCACCTGGCGGCGATCCCCTCCGTCGCCCTCTCGGTGGAGCACCCCCTGGTCTGCAACTCGGTGACGCACGGCGGCACGGTCAACGCTCTGCGCGAGGCCGTGGACGCAGAGGTGCCGCGGTTCGTGCTGGCGTCGAGTTGCGCGGTGTACGGCGACGCGGCGGAGGTGCCCGTGGCCGAGACCATGCAGGCACGACCACTCAGCCCGTACGCCGGCGCCAAGCTCGCCTCCGAAGAGGCGTGCGTGAGCGCCGGTGACGCGCACCAGATCACCGCCGTCTGCCTCCGCTTCTTCAACGTGTTCGGCCCGCGGCAGGACCCGGGCTCGGCCTACTCCGGTGTGATCAGCCGCTTTCTGGCCGCCGCCGCTGCGGGCGCGTCGGCGGTGGGTGGGGAGCCCGGTGGGGCTTCGCCCGCCCGGGCCGGGGTCACCATTTTCGGCGACGGCGCGCAGACCCGGGACTTCGTGTACGTGGGCGACGTGGCGTGGGCCATCGCCCGCGCTCTGCAGCGACCGCTGTCGGGCGCGTCCGTCGTCAATGTCGGGTCAGGGCTGGAGACGAGCCTCCTGCAACTCGTCGGTGAGGTCGAGGCGCAGACTGGCGTCTCGCTGTCGGTGGAGCACGAGCCCGCCCGTGAGGGCGACATCAAGCGCTCGTGCGCCGATGTGGGCCGCGGCCGCTGGGTGCTGGCCTGGGACGCAGACACGACGCTCGCCGAGGGGCTGGCGGAGACGTGGGAGTGGTACCGCATGCACGCCGACGAGCCTTCGGCCGCGGCGCCGAGCAGGACGCCGCGTGAGTAGCGCGCGGCGCCTCATGGTCGGCCCCGTGCCCGTCGGCGGCGGCGCTCCGGTCGCCGTGCAGTCCATGACGTGCACCAGGACCGGCGACGCCGAAGCGACGCTCGCCCAGGTCCGGGCTCTGGCGGCGGCGGGGTGCGAGATCGTGCGCGTCAGCCTGCCGACCGCCGAAGAGGCGCCGGCGTTCGCGCACCTCGTGCGCGAATCCCCGGCGCTCGGCAACGCGACGGACGCGGAGTCCTCCGCCGCGCCGCGCGTGCCCATCATCGCGGACATCCACTACGACTGGCGGCTCGCGCTGGCGGCGATCGACGCCGGGGCCGCCGGGGTGCGCATCAACCCCGGGACGATGGCCGAGAAGCACGTGCGCGAGATCGTACGCGCCGCCGCCGAGACGGCGGTGCCGGCCGGCTCCGGCGAGGCCGACGTGCCCGTCGCGATCCGCATCGGCGTCAACGCCGGCTCCCTGCCGCGCGACCTGCGCGACCGCGCCGCCGGCGATGCCCCGGGGGCGCTCGTGGAAGCGGCGCTGCGCTGGGCCGGGCGGCTCGATGAGTGGGGCTTCAGCGCGTACAAGCTCAGCGTCAAGTCGTCGTCGGTGCCGGACACGATCGCCGCGTACCGGCTCCTCCGCGGCCGCAGCGACGCTCCGCTGCACGTCGGCGTGACGGAGGCGGGCACGGTCTGGAGCGGCACGATCAAGAGCGCCGTCGGCATCGGCGCCCTGCTGGCCGACGGCATCGGCGACACCATACGCGTGAGCCTGACGGGCGACCCGGTCGAAGAGGTCAGGGTCGCCTGGAAGATCCTGGCCGCGCTCGGGCTTCGGCGGCGCGGCCCCGACGTGATCAGTTGCCCGACGTGCGGGCGCACCGAGGTCGACATCGTCGGCCTCGCGGAGGAGGTCGAGCGCCGGCTCGACGCCGAACCGGCGCTGGCCGGCCGGGTGATCACGGTGGCCGTGATGGGCTGCCGGGTCAACGGCCCCGAAGAAGCCAGGCACGCCGACTACGGCATCGCCGCCGGGGCCGGGGAGGGCGTGCTGTTCGACCACGGCGAGCGCGTCGAGACGCTGCCCGAGGGGCAGCTCGTCGACGCGCTCCTCGCTCGCATCCGCGCCGGCGCCTGACGCCGCGGGGCGCGCTCGCTGCGGCTCTCGGGAGGCGCGCCCGCGGCGCGTCACGCCTCTGCTCGTCGCCCTGCCGCCCCTGCTCCCACCGTCCCGCCCGTCCTGAGCAAGCTTCCCTAGATGTTCGTCCCGTGCTCCCGGACATGTCGCCCGCCGATAGGAGAGGGCAAGAAGGAGAAACGCCGCGGGAGCGGCTGCCACGGAGGGAATGAGCATGGGCACCAGAGAGCATCTGCAGGCCGGCGATCCGTACGCGGAAGCCACCGCGCTCGAGTTGTGGGCCGCCGGTGAGCTCCCAGATGACAAGGCCCAGGGCGGCACGGCGCTCGCCGCCGCGGTCGTCACGGGGATGATGGTGGCGCTGGCCGCCTTCTTCGTCGCGTTCGCGCCGCCGGTCTGACCCACACGAGCCCCCTCAGGCGGCCTGCCCTTCGGGCGTAGTACCTGCGGGGATCCGCGTCAGAGTGCGAGTGGCCCGCCCGCGGCGGGGGTTCGGCGCCGTCGCCGGGGGTGGTCCGGGCTATTTGGAATAGGCGCGCGCCTGCACCTCGTACATCCGCGCGTACCTTCCCGCGAGCGCCAGGAGCTCCTCGTGGGTGCCGCTCTCGACGATGCGTCCCTGATCCAGGATGTGGATGCGGTCGGCGCTGCGTACGGTGCTGAAGCGGTGGCTGATGAGCACCACCGCGCGGCCTTGGGCGAGCTCGCGGATGTGCTCGAACACCTGCCACTCGGCCTCCGGGTCGAGGGCGCTGGTGGGCTCGTCGAGGACGAGGATCTGCGCGTGCCGGAGGAAGGCGCGGGCGAGCGCCACCTTCTGCCACTCGCCCACGCTGAGCTCCTCGCCGTCCTCGAACCACTTGCCCAGCGGGGTGTCGTAGCCGCGCGGCAGGCCGCCGATGACGCCGGCTGCGCCGGCGTCCCGGGCGGCGGCCTCGACCGCCGCACGGGTGGACGGCGCGTCCGGATGCAGATCCACGTCGCCGACGCGGATGTTCTCGCCGGCGGTGAACTGATACTGCGAGAAGTCCTGGAAGATGACGCTCATCTGGCGGCGCAGCTCGAGCACGTCCATGCTGCGCAGATCGACGCCGTCGAGGGTGACGCTGCCGGCCGTGGGGTCGTAGAGCCGGCAGAGCAGCTTGACCAGCGTCGTCTTGCCCGAGCCGTTGGCGCCGACGAGGGCCGCCACCTCGCCGGGGCGGATGGTGAGGTCGATCCCGCTCAGGGCCGTTCGCTCGGTGCCGGGGTAGTGGAAGTCGACGGCGTGGAAGCGCAGGCCTTCGCGCATCGGCCGCGGGACGGGCGCCGGCTCCGCCGGCGCGAGCACCCGCGGCTCCAGATCCATGAACTCGTGGTAGTAGGTGAGGAAGAGGTTGTCCTCGTAGAGCCCGGCGAGTCCCTGTAGGACGCTCTGCAGGCTGCTCAGGCCGGTCTGGAAGGCCTGGTAGTACATGACCAGCGAGCCGAGCGTGATCGCTCCGTAGATCGTCTGCCAGGCGATGTAGGCGAAGGTGCCGAAGGTGGCGAGGACGGCCACGGCGCCGGCGCCGAAGTCGGCGAGGGCACGCTGCCGGGCGATCCCTATTCGTTCGCGGCGGAGCACGGTGCGCAGGTCGCGGAACATGGCGCGGAAGAGCTCGCCGAGTCCGAAGATGCGCACCTCCTTGGCGTGCGGACCCGCGGTGAGCAGCCAGTGCGTGTACCAGGCCTGGCGCTCGGTCTCGGTGCGTTCGCGCTGCCAGTGGTAGATG
>CAYTRM010000066.1:0-9992 GCA_964440225.1 uncultured Thermoleophilia bacterium
AAGTATACCGTTCAGCGCGCTCTCTCCGCCGGGGAACGGCCGCGAGGCGCCGCCGCTCCCGGGTCAGTACGCCCCGCGCTTGTTGAGCACCGCCGGCACCGTCTGCAACAGGAGCTTGACGTCCCAGCTCAGGCTCCAGCCCGTGACGTACATGTAGTCGAGCTTGACCATCTCGTCGAAGGGGATGTTCGTGCGGCCGAGGACCTGCCAGAGCCCGGTGATGCCGGGCGTGATGTCCAGACGCTTCTGCGTCCAGCCGCGGCACTGCTTGGCCTCCTCGACCCACAGGGGCCGCGGACCGACGAGGCTCATGTCGCCCTTCATCACGTTGAGGATCTGGGGCAGCTCATCGATGCTCCAGCGCCGCAGAAAGCCGCCCACGCGCGTGACCCTGGGGTCCTCCTTGAGCTTGAACATCGGCCCGCTGTAGTCGTTCTGCCCCTCGGCCAGCTCCAGCCTCTCCTTGTCCGCACCCACATACATGGAGCGGAACTTGAAGATCATGAAGGTCCTGCCGGCGCGGCCCATACGCTCCTGGCGGTAGAAGACGGGGCCCGGCGAGTCCAGCTTGATCACGATGGCGACCACGGCGAGGACCGGCAGGATCGGGATGCAGAGCAGTCCTCCGATCACGAGGTCGAAGCCGCGCTTGACGGCCATGTTGAAGCGGCTCAGCTCCACGTGCCCGACGTCGAGCAACGGGATGCCCTCGACGTCGTCGACGAGCGCCCGCGAGCTGACCACCTCGAAGAGGCGCGGCACGATGTTGACCTTGACGCCGTCGTCGGCGCAGGCGCGCACCACCCGCAGGAAGTCGTTGTGGCGGGCGCGCGAGAAGGCGACGATCACGCGGTCGACGCCCTCGTCCGAGACGATGGCGCCTAGATCGTCGAGAGTGCCGATGACGGGAAGCGGAGGACCACCGTCACCGTTGCGGCGGGGCTCTCCGTCGTCGAGAAAGCCCACGAGCTTGATGTGGTACTCGGGGTGCGCGCTGATCTTCGCCGCGATGGTGTGCCCCACCTCGCCGGCGCCGATGATCAGCACCCGCTCCTGGAAGGCCGGCCTGGACCAGACGGTGACGCGGCTCACCCACCGCGCCGAAGGCACGAGCACCGCGGCCAGAGCCCAGTAGACGATGAGCGGGGCCACCGGGGCGCGCGTGCCCAGACTCAGCACCATGATGATGAGGAGCAGCCAGCTCGCCGAGGTCAGCGACGTGAGACCGCTCAGCGCCTCTCCCAGGTTGAAGCCGCCGATACTGCGTCCCGGCTCGCGGTAGAGGCCGAAGACCCAGAGGACCGCGATCCAGTAGGGCACGAGGCCGAGGAACAGGAGAAGACCCGTCCCGGGTTCGGTGACGAAGGGACCGCTGAGCCTGTCGATCACGCCCACGGAACCCAGACTCACGGCGATCAAGGCGACGAGAAGGGCGGACACGGCCAGAGCCACCGCGTCGGCCGCAAGCGTCGCGGCCACACGCAGAGAGGACGGGCGCCTCCGCGCTCCGTCGGCCACGCCGGCCGCGCGTGACCCTCGATCCAGACGCTCCGCGCGCCTCTCGGTCAGTGTGGTGTCGCCCATGTTCTCAACATCGGCAACACTTTGGGATACCTCAAGGGAAGGATCGTGCAGGCTCGCCCCATGCATCAGCCTTCGTCCTCCCTCGCCAGTCGATGCGGGCTCTCTCTACCCGCAGCCTCAGACCTACCCGCGAACACGGCTGTCGGAACGCCGCCGCCAAGGGAACAGCTTCTACAGAACGATGTCGAATGCCTCCACATCGGTGGCGCGGCCGCCCTCGGCCGCGATCAGCACGGCGTCGAGCCGGACAGGGCCCTCCGCCACCTCGAACTGCTGCGGCAACTCCGTCGTGAAGCGCCGCACGATGATGTCGGTGCGCACGCCGATCACCGACTCCAGCGGGCCCGTCATGCCGACATCGGTCATGTAGGCCGTGCCGCCCGGCAGCACGCGCGCGTCGCTCGTCTGGACGTGCGTGTGCGTGCCCAGCACGGCCGTGACGCGGCCGTCCAGGTAATGCCCCATCGCGACCTTCTCGCTGGTCGCCTCCGCGTGCAGGTCGACGACGATCGTCTCGGCAAGCCCCTGGGCCTCGTCCACGAGGCGGTCGACGATGCGGAAGGGCGACATGCCCGTCTGCATGAAGAGCTCGCCGGCGAGGTCGATGACGGCGACCTCCTCGCCCCCGGCGGCCGGGCGTACCGTGAGGCCCCGGCCCGGAGCGCCCGGCGGGTAGTTGGCCGGGCGCACGATCCGCTCGTCGGCGGCGAGGAAGCCGTAGACCTCTCGCTGCCGCCAGACATGGTTGCCGGTCGTGATCACGTCGGCCCCGGCGCCAAGCAGACGCAGGGCGATCTTGGACGTGATCCCGGCGCCGTTCGCGGCGTTCTCACCGTTGACGATGACGAAGTCGACGGCGCGCTCCTCACGAAACCCGGGAAGCCAGCCCAGCAACGCCTCGCGCCCGGGCCTGCCGAACACGTCACCGACGAAGAGGATGTTCATGGCCTCAGTGTACCTGACGGCACGAGAGGAGGAGCCGGCGTCCCCGCGGGCCGCTCGCCCGTCAGCCGCCGGCGAGCAGGCGCAGCGCTCCCTCGGCGGCCCGCAGGAGCGGGTCCGGGAAGAGGCCGACCAGGAGGACGCCGAGCGCGGCGACCGTGACGGCGGCGGCGACGCCCACTTGCGACGTCCTGGGCTCGGCGACGATCTCCGCCTCCTCGGGCGCCTCACGGAAGTACATGTACCAGACGACGCGCAGGTAGTAGTAGGCGGACACCGAGCTCATCAGCACGGCGACGATCGCGAGCCACGTCAGGTCAGCCTGCACGACCGCCGTGAACAGGTAGAACTTGCCCCAGAAGCCGGCGGTCGGCGGGATGCCCGTGAGGGAGATCATGAACAGCGCCATGAGGATGGCCGGCCAAGGCAGGCTGCGCCCCAGGCCGCCCATCTCGTCGAGGGTGTACGCGAACGCCCGGCGGCTGCGGATCCAGATCAGCACGCCGAAGGCTCCGAGATTCATGAGCGCGTAGGCCGAGAGGTAGAAGAGGATCGCGCTCACCCCCAGCGGGTCGCCGCTCTTGCCGGCGGCGATGACGCCGAGCGTCAGGTAGCCCGCGTGGGCGATGCTCGAGTACGCGAGCATGCGCTTGAGATTGCGCTGCGGCAGCGCCAGCACGTTCCCGACCACCATCGTGAGCACGGCGAGGACGATCATCACGTGGCCCCAGTGCTCCCAGTCGACACCGGCGGCCACGAGGAAGAGCTTGGCGAACCCGGCGAAGGCGGCGGCCTTCACGCCGACGGACATGAAGGCCGTGACCGGCGTGGGCGCCCCCTCGTACACGTCCGGCGCCCAGCTGTGGAAGGGGACCGCCGAGATCTTGAAGCCGAAGCCCGTGACCACGAGCACGAAGGCCACGACGAGGAAGCCGCCGGATTCGAGACCGCCTAGTTTCGTGAGGCCGGCGGCGATGCCGCTGTAGCTGGTCTGTCCGGTGGCGGCGTAGAGCAGCGCGAGACCGAAGGCGAGGATCGCCGACGAGAAGGCGCCGGTCACGAAGTACTTGAGCGCCGCCTCCGTGGCCCGCTGCTCCCGCCAGAGGTACCCGGCCAGGATGTAGGTGGGCAGCGACATGAGTTCGAAGGACACGAAGAACGGGATGATGTCGGTGCTCATGACCATGCCGGTCATGCCGGTGATGACGAGCAGCAGCAGGCCGTAGAACTCCCCGCGCGCGGCCTTGCGCTTTGCCAGGTAGGCGTCCGACAGCATGATCGTGAGGACGCCGATGGCGGCGAAGAGCACGACGCAGAAGAGCGCGTACCGGTCGTAGCCGACCATGCCGGCGAACCCCACCACGACCTCGCGCCGGCCGAAGCCGAGACCACCGCTGACGACCTTCCAGACGGCCCAGCCGCCCGTCCACTGGCCCCACTGGCCGACGGCCACGGCGGCGCCGGCGACGAGGCCGGCGACCGCGATCCAGGAGAGCGCGCCCTTGCGCCGCACGAAGAGGTCGACGACGAAGACGAGCCCGGCGGCGAGCGCGAAGACCACGCCCGGCAGGATCACTGAGATCGTGTTGTTCAGGCCCATCTAGAACAGCCCCCTGGTGACGTCGAAGAGCTGCGCCAGCCCGTGCACGCTCGCGTCCTGGAGCGACGGCGTGACCTTGTCGAGGATCGCCTGCACCGGCACGTGCAGGAAGTTCAGGAACGTCTCGGGATACACGCCCAGCCAGACGACGAAGACGACCAGCGGCAGCAGCGACACGATCTCGCGGGCGTTCAGGTCCTTGAGCTCGAAGGCCGGCTTGACGTCGGCGTCGCCGCGGTCGTTGAACATCGTGCGCTGGAACATCCAGAGCAGGTAGGCCGCGGCGAGGATCACGCCGAGGGCGCCCAGCGCCGCCAGCCAGCGAGAGTACTCGAAGACGCCGAGGAGGCTGAGGAACTCGCCGACGAAGCCGCTCAGACCGGGCAGGCCGGCGGAGCCGAAGGAGAAGAAGAGGAAGAAGCCGGCCAGGATGGGCAGCGGCTTGGCCAGCGAGCCCATGTCGGCGATCAGGCGCGTGTGCGTGCGCTCGTACGCGTAGCCGACCATGAGGAACAGGGCGCCGGTGAGGAAGCCGTGGCTGAGCATGACGAGGATCGCGCCCTCCATGCCGGCGGCGTTGCCGACCAGCGCGATGCTGGCGAAGATGCCGGCGGTGACAAAGCCCATGTGGCTCACGCTCGAGTACGCGACCAGCTTCTTGAGGTCCTTCTGCATGAGCGCGACGAGCGCGCCGTAGATGATCGCGATCACCGAGAGCCCGACCACCCACGGGATGAACGTCACCGAGGCGTCGGGGAAGAACGGCAGGCAGAAGCGCAGCATGCCGTAGCCGCCCATCTTGAGGAGCACACCGGCGAGGATCACGGAGCCGGCCGTCGGCGCCTCGACGTGGGCGTCGGGGAGCCAGGTGTGCAGCGGGAACATCGGCACCTTGATGGCGAACGCCAGGAAGAAGGCGAGGAAGGCCCAGAACTGCAGGTCGTACGAGTACACCTGACGGCTGAGCTCCTGGATGTCGAACGTCAGCGGCCCTCCGCCGTCGCGCACGTAGTACACGACGACGATGATCGCGACGAGCATGAGCAGGCTGCCGACCAGCGTGAACAGGAAGAACTTGATCGCCGCGTAGACCCGCCGCGGGCCGCCCCAGATGCCGATGATGAAGTACATCGGCACCAGCATGGCCTCCCAGAACACGTAGAAGAGGAAGAGGTCGGTGGCGCAGAAGACGCCGACCATACCGACCTGGAGGAGCAACAGCGAGATGAAGAAGCCGATCTCGCGGTCCTTCACGTAGTTCCAGCTGGAGATGATGACGACGCAGCCTAGCAGGGTGGTGAGGAACACGAGCAGCGCGGCGATGCCGTCGACGCCCATGCCGTAGTGGATGTTCAGCGCCTTGATCCAGGTGACGTCCTCCGCGAACTGCATGCCCGGCAGTCCGGTGCGGAAGGCGAACAGCATCCAGACGGAGAGGACGAACGCCGCCAGGGTGACGATCAGCGAGATCGTCTTGTAGACGAGCGGGCGGCCGCGCCCGACGAGCAGGATCAGCAGCACGCCGGCGAGCGGCAAGAAGGTGATGACGGAGAGGATCGGGAAGCCGATCTGATCGCCCCAGCTCACGTCAGCTCACCCAGACCCAGGCGAAGACGATCACGAGGAGCACCATGCCGGCGAACATGTACATGGCGTAGCTCTGGACGCGGCCGGTCTGGATGGGCCGCAGGCGGTCGCCGGCCCATCCCCAGAGCCGGGCCGTGCCGTTGACGGCGCCGTCGATGACCTTGACGTCGACGAACGTCCACAGCCAGTCGGCGAAGCCGAGCGTGGCGCGGATCGGCACGACGTCGTAGATGTCGTCCATGTACATCTTGTTGAGGCTGGCCTTGTAGGCGGCCGGAACGCGCGCGGCGATGCGCCCGGGGATCTCGGTCTGGCGCACGTACAGGTAGTAGGCGATGTACAGGCCCACCAGCACGGTGGCGAGGGAGGCGAGCATGAGCAGCCCGCCCTCGCCGAGCAGGTGGAACGGCTCACCCTCCATGTCGAAGAAGACGGGGTGCAGGAAGTCGTGGATCCAGCCGCCCTCGGGCGGCAGGCCGACGACCAGGCCGAGCAGGGCGGCCGGGACGGCGAGGACGATCAGCGGCACGGTCATGATCGGCGGCGACTCGTGGATGTGGGCCTGCACCTCGGCGTCGGAGCGGTTCTCGCCCCAGAAGGTGAGGAACATGAGGCGCCCCATGTAGATGGCGGTGAGCAGCACGACGACCATCGCCACCGCCCACACCACGTAGTACCCGTGGATGAACGTCGCGCCGATGATCTCGTCCTTGGCCCAGAAGCCGGCGAAGGGGATCAGCCCGACCATGGAGAGGGCGCCGACCATCATCGTCCAGAAGGTGATGGGGAGCTTCTTGCGCAACCCCCCCATCTTGCGCATGTCCTGTTCCCCGCCCATGGCGTGGATCACCGAGCCCGAGCAGAGGAACAGCAGGCCCTTGAAGAAGCCATGCGCGAACAGGTAGAAGATGCCCGCCACCCAGGCTCCGGCGCCGAGCGCCACGAACATGAAGCCGAGCGAGGAGATGGTGGAGTACGCGATCACCTTCTTGATGTCGTTCTGGGTGATCGCGATGTAGGCCGCGAAGATCGCGGTGAAGATGCCGATGCCCATGACCACGAGCATCGCCGTCTCGCTGCTGATGAACAGCGGGTACGAGCGCGCGACCATGTACACGCCGGCGTTGACCATCGTGGCGGCGTGGATGAGCGCGCTGACCGGGGTGGGACCCTCCATCGCGTCGGGCAGCCACACGTGCAGCGGGAACTGCGCGCTCTTCCCCAGAGCTCCGGTGAGCAGGAGCAGGCAGATCCAGGTCATGGTGCCGCCGGCGATCGCGCCGGACTCGGCGGCCTCGAAGACACCGGCGAACTGGAGTGTGCCGGTCGCCGTGAAGATGGTGAACATGGCGAGCATGAAGCCGAAGTCGCCGACGCGGTTGATGATGAACGCCTTCTTGCCCGCCTGGCTGGCGCTCTTCTTGTGGAACCAGAAGCCGATCAGCAGGTACGAGCACAGGCCCACGCCCTCCCAGCCGAGGAAGAGCAGCAGGAAGTTGTCGGCGAGGATGAGCACGAACATCGCGAACATGAACAGATTGAGGTAGGCGAAGAAGCGGTAGTAGCCCTCGTCGCCGTGCATGTAGCCGATCGAGTAGTAGTGCACGACCATGCCGATGATGCCGACGACGAGGAGCATGACGCCGGTCAGCGTGTCGACCTGGAAGCCCCACTCGACGGTGAAGCGCCCGGCCGCGACCCAGGTGAAGGCGTCCCAGACGAAGGTCTCGTGCTGGTGCGTGAACGCCCAGATGAAGGCGTAGATGCTGAGCGCCGCCGAGACGGTGACGAGCGCGACCGCAAGGATGTGGGCCCTTGCGCCCCAGCGCTTGCCGAGCACGAGCGTCACGATGAAGCCGAGCAGCGGCAGCAGCGGGATGAGCGCGACGACGTACTGCATGGTGGTGTCGGTGCCCTCCACAGGTCCCCCCGCTAGCCCTTGAGCTCGTCGTAGGTGTCGGTCTGTACGGTCCGCCGATTGCGGTAGTTGGCGATGACGATCGCCAGGCCCACCGTGACCTCCGCGGCCGCCAGCACGATGATGAACAACGCGAAGAGAGTGCCGGCGCCGCGAGCGCCGCCTCTGAAGTTGGCGACCGCGACCAGCGCGATGTTCACGGCGCTGAGCATGACCTCGAGGCTCATGACGATGACGATCACGTTGCGCCGGGCGAGGACGCCGAAGGCGCCGATGCAGAAGAGCAGGATCGCGAGCAGCAGCCACCACTGGAGCGGGTCCATCAGCGCTCCTCCTCTCGATGCGCGAGGACGACGGCGCCGATCATGGCCGCCACCAGCACCAGCGAGACCAGCTCGAACGGCAGCACGTACCGGTCGAAGATGAGTCGCGACAGCGTCTTGAGGCCCGGCGTGAGCGACGTGTCGCCCACCGCCCCGATGTCGGCCGACAGAGAGACCACGGCGAGGATCGCGGCGCCGGCCAGCGCGGCGACGGCCGCGCCCAGCGTCTGGCGGTTGAAGAAGAGCTCGAACCCGCCGGTCTGGACCTCGGTGAGCATGATCGCGAAGATCACGACGATGGAGATGGCGCCGACGTAGATCACGATCTGCAAGACGGCGACCAGCGGCGCGTTGAGCAGCGCGAAGGCGAACGCCACGCCAAGGAAGCAGAAGACCATCGACACGGCCGAGTACATGACCTTTTTGAACAGCACGACGCCGAGACCGCAGACGAGCACCCACGCGGCGACGATGACGAAGAACCAGGGATGGAAGTCGCCGCCGGGCATCAGCCGGCCTCCTCCGGGTCGCCGAGGTCGATCGGGTCGTCCCCGATCGGGTCCCACACCCAGCCGGTACCCAGTACCGTGTCGCGCACGTGCGGCACCAGATCGGGGACGGTCTCGCGCAGCGGGTCGACGGGACGTGGCTCGCGCACGTAGAGCGACTCCCGCGCCATGGTCGTGCGGTTGTAGCCCGCGAGCTCGAAGTAGTCGGTCTGCTCGAGCGCGTCGTAGGGGCACACCTCGACGCACTCGCCGCAGAAGATGCAGCGGCTCTCGTCCAGGTCGTAGCTGGCGAGCAGACGCGGGTTGGTCTCGATGGATCCGGTCGGGCAGGTCTCCGCGCACTTGCCGCAGCTCACGCAGCCGACCAGCTGCAGCGGCAGGTTGTCGGCCGTACTGACGATCGAGTCGAAGCCGCGGCCCATGTTGTCGTAGCAGCTCGACCCGACCTCCATGCGGCAGACGCGCACGCAGCGGCCGCAATTGATGCAGCGGTTGGGCTCGCGCATGATGAAGTCGTGGCGGAAGTCGGCCGGATAGTCGTGGGCGTCGCCGCCGTGGAAGCGGTTCTTGAAGACCTCATACTCGATGCTGTAGCGCTGGAGGTCGCACTTGCCGTTCGCCGGGCAGTAGCAGTCGAGGCACAGTTCGGCGCCCCGGACCGCCTCCTCCTCGCTGAAGCCGAGCTCGATCTGCTTGAAGTTGGCCTTGCGCTCGTCCGGCGAGAGCTTGGGCATCTCGGCGGGCGGGCTCGGGTGCGTCACGTCGGTCGTCATGTCGATGAAGACCGGCGGGATCTCGGCCATGCGCGCGACGCGCGGGTCGATGTCGGTCTTGGCGGTCAGCGCGTTGAAGAACGGCATGGCCTTGAGCTCGACGAGCGACTGCCCCACCTCGCGCATGTCGGCGCCGCGAAGGAAGGCGTCGATGCTCCAGGCTGCCTTCTTGCCCTGGGCGACGGCCTGGATCACGGTCTGCGCGCCGAGCACGGCGTCACCGCCGGCGAAGACGCGGGGATCCTCGGTCTGGAAGGTCCAGTCGTCGACCTCGATCGTGCGCCACTTCGTGCGCTTGACGCCCTGCTCCTCGCTGGTGCCGTCGAGCTTGGGGTACTGGCCGATGGCGGCGATCACCTGGTCGCACTCGATGACGAACTCGGAGCCCTCGAGCGGCACGGGGCGGCGGCGGCCGGAGGCGTCGGGCTCGCCCAGCTCCATGCGCTGCATCTCGATACCCGTGACCTTGTTCGCGGCGTCGGTGAGCACGCGCAGCGGCGCGCAGAGAAGCTCGAGCTTGACGCCCTCCTCCTCGGCCTCGTCGACCTCGGTGTGGTGCGCCGGCATCTCCTTGCGCGAGCGGCGGTAGAGACACGTGACCTCCGCGGCGCCCTTGCGCACGCTCGTGCGGCAGGCGTCCATGGCGGTGAAGCCGCCACCGATGACGGTGACCTTCTTGCCCACGTGCACCTCGCCGGTGCGTTCGAGCTCGCCGAGGAAGGCGACGGCGGTGACGACGCCGGCGGCGTCTTCGCC
>CAYTRM010000067.1:0-9866 GCA_964440225.1 uncultured Thermoleophilia bacterium
CGCCCACTTGCCGCCCTCCGTCTGGCGGGGCGCGATGAAGGGACGCCCCACTGCGTCGGCATAGGCGGCGTACGAGAGGTTGACGCCGGACTCGGCGGCGAGCGCGTGCCACATCCAGTGGCGGGCGTTGATCTCCATCAGCTTGTACCGGCCGTCGTTGGCGTCGCGCTTGAACTCGACCTGGCTCACGCCGTGGTAGTCGAGTTCCTGCAGCAGGCGGACGCCGGCGTCGGCCACGTCGGGGATCCACCGGCTGACGGCCATCCGGCAGTGCCCGAAGACGGGCGGGTGCTGGCGCAGCTTGTGCCCGGTGAACACGGCGAGCGGTCGCGACTCCCTGTCCAGGTACGAGCCGAGCGTGTAGAGCTCGTCGTCGCCGCCGGGCACGATCTCCTGCATCATCAGCGCGCCGCAGTCGCTCGCCCGGGCGTAGACGCTCTCCAGCTCGTCGCGAGTGGCTATCTCGAGGACGTGACGGTGGAAGCGGAGCTTGAAGGCCAGCGACTCGACCGGCTTGAAGATGGCGGGGAAGCCGATCTCCCCGGCGCCGCGCTCGAGATCCGCCTCGGAGTCGATGAACACCGTCCTGGGCGTGTCCACGCCGGCGCTCCACGCGGCCTCGATCTGAGCCCGCTTGTCGTGCACGTGTCGCATCGTCTCCCAGCGGGAGAACGGGATGATGAACCAGGGATCGAGTCGATCGGCATGCCGCGAGATCGGCCAGATGTACTCGTCGTGCGTCGGGAAGAGCACGGCGCGCCGGGGCAGTCGCCGGCCGAGACCCTCGAGAAAGGTCACGAAGGCCTCCTCGTCGGTCTTGGGGTCGGGGCACACCATGCCGGCGGCGCGACGGGAGCTCAGGCCGAGGGCCCGGGGGTTCGCGTCCACGCCGAGCAGCGGCACGTCGTGGCGGGAGAGATCGCGGATGATGTCGAGACCGTTGGCCCAGGAGACCTGCAGGACGATCACCGGGTGACGAGCCGCCGCCGCCTCGAGAAATCGCTCGAACTTCATGCACGTCCTTTCGCGGCGCGGCCGACGGCGCCGGGTCGTACTGGCCCTCGATGATACTCGCCGAGCCGCCGGCGTCGCCAATCGCGGCGCGGCGCAGCGGCGCCTGCTACCCGCGACTCGGTGTCAGCGGAGGCGGCGCGCGGGGTTGCCGGCCCAGGTCTCTCCCGGGCCCACGTTCTTGCGCAGGCAGGCGCCCATGCCGATGACCGCGTCGTCGCCGACGGACACGCCGTTCGCGATCGTGGCCGACTGCCAGACGACGACGCGGGCGCCGAGACGGCAGCCGCCGCCCAGTTGCGCGTGGCCGGCGACGAGCACGTCCTCGCCGATGTCCGCGTTGTGCCCGACGTTCACGTGCGGGCCGATCTTGGCCCCGCGACGCACGACGGTGTCGCGGAGCGCGCCGCGCTGGACGCTCGCGTGCGCGGCGACGTCGACGTCCGCTTCGAGCACGACGCCGCCGAGCTGGGGAAAGCCGACGAGGCGACCGTCGGCGTCGCGCTCGTAGCCCATCCCGCTGCAGCCGATGACGACGTGCTGCGCGATCTTCACACGGGGGCCGACGGTGGCGTTTCGGACCCAGGACTGGTTGCGGGCGACGGTCTCGGCAAGCTCGGGCTCCGCGTACACGGGGTCGCGGTCGCCGCCAAGCTCGGAGAAGAAGCGGTCGAGGACCTCGGCCATCGCCAGCCGGGGCGCGGCGCAGACCGCCACGACCCGTCCGGCCGCGGGTTCGTCCTGCGGGGCGGGGCCGGCGCAGATGAGCAGGCCGGCCGTTGCGTCTGCCGCGGAGGCGACGGGGGCGCGGCGCCAGGCGAGGTCTCCCGGCCCCGCCCCGACGTCGCCGCTCACGCCGGTGAGGGCGATGCGCCCGGGGTCGCCTCCGGGAGCGGAGACGAGCGCCTCGAGCCGGCCCGTCTCCTCGAGGAACCGCACGACCTCGGCTGCGGTGGCGCTCACGGGCGGTAGGACGGCAGGTACCTGCCGAGGAGCTCAGCGTCGAACTCGTGCGGCACGTACCCTTCCGCGACCTCGATGTAGTACGGGTTGTCGGGGTCGAGTTCGCGCTGCAGCGTGGCCCACGGGTGCGGGTCGTTGTAGTACACGCCGTTGGGGACCTCGAGGTCGATGACGACGTGCGAGCCGTAGCCGACGATCGCCCCGGGGGCGACGCTGACGCCGGCGCTGGTGTTCGTGCGGCTGCCGATGATGGAGCCGTACCCGAAACGCGTGATGAGCTGGCGCTTCGGGGCCCTGGGGCGCGCGTGGTCGATGTTCTTGGTGTGCGAGCTCATGATGCCGGCGGCGATGAAGCACCAGTCGTCGACGATGACGGCTTTGGAGATGCAGCTGCCGGTGCGCACGCGGACGTGGTTGCCCAGCAGAGAGATGCCCGTGGTCACACAGTCGTCGGCGATCTCGACGTCGTCGAGGACGCGGGTGCCGGAGGAGAGGTGCACCCGGTGACCCAAACGCACGTCGTCGCCGACGACGACATCGGGGTCGATGATGCACTGCAGCCCGTGCTCGAAGCCGCTGCCGTGGCGGAAGTCTTTGGCGATCCAGGAGCCGCTCGGGGCGTGATGCTCGTAGTCGTCCCAGTTCACGATGCGCGCCTCCTTGACGTTGCCGAAACCGCGCACGCGCGCGTGCACGAGCTGGTGAACGGGCAGTATAGCACCGCGTTCGCGGCGGCGAGCGCGGCCTGCCGCCGCCCGTCAGTCGTCCCAGAACACCTGGTCGTAGTAGCGCACCGAGCGGCGCGAGGTGCGCACGCGCGACTGGGCGAACGCCACGCCTTCGGCGTCCAGTTCGCCCAAGGCGTACTTGATCCCAAGGTACGGCAGGATGAAGTCTTCCTGGTAGACGAACGTGGAGACCCTGGGATTCACCTCGAGGAGCCGGTCGCCCATGAACTGGATGCTGACGAACTTGTCCAGGCCGAGTGCACGGCAGAGGTGACGCGAGGCGGCGACCAGCTCCGGGCGCTCGACGGTGCGGAAGGACATCGCGAGGCCGGCCTTCACGGCCTCGCGCGTCTTGGCCTGGTAGAGCACGATCTCTCCGTCGTCGACCAGCGCGTCGACGACGAACTCCGGAGCGTCGACGTACTCCATGAGCAGAAGCCGCGGGAAGGGGCCGCCGTGGCGCAGCGCCGTGGCGGCCTCCTCGAGCGTGAGCACGGCCGCCCCGCCGCGCTGCTCGAGCAGCGCGGCGCGGCCGCTCGCGGCGACGATGTGGAAGCCGCGCGAGCCCTTGGCGACCGGGGGCTTGAAGCACACCGGCGCGTCCGGGTACCCGAGCTCGTGAGCGCCGGCGACGAAGTCGTCGATGCTCGCCGGCGTCAGCACGCGGGGCTGCAGGACGGGCGTGCCCTGCAGCGCCGCGTGCATCGCGGCCTTGTCGTTGCAGACCGCGATGGCTTCGGGGCCGGCGACGAGGACGATCGCTCCGAGTTCCGTGAACGACCGGCGCGACCGCGCGACCGCCTCCACCTCGCCGGACGACTGCACGAGGAGGACGTCCGGGCGCTCGCGCCCGACGACATCGAGCAGGGCCGGGACGTACTCGGGCGCGGCCCCCGACGGCACCAGGCTGAAGCCGTCACATAGGAAGCGCCCGATGGCGTCCGGTCGCATGTCGACGCCGTGGATGGCGATCTCGCGCTCGCCGTTCGCCTTGAGCATGCGGATCAGCGTGCTGGCGCCCGGGCAGCCGGCGGCGGTGAGGACGATCTTGAGCGGCGGCAGGGTCATGGCAGCCTCGTGGTCGTCGTGGTCGGGGCCGTGGTCGTGGCGGTCTCCGGCGTCGCCGGTCCGGCTGCGCCCGCCGCCTCCGGGCCACCCGCGGGCTTCTGGCTCTCCGCTCGCTCCCGCGCCCCCAGCCGCGCCCGCGACACGACGGCAAGCGCCAGGCCGTACAGGATCCACATGGGCGCGAAGCCCACGGAACTGCTTGGCCCGACGGCGCCGATCGTGAAGCCGAGCAGGGCGAGCACCGCCCCACTGGCCAGGTAGCGTACGAAGGGGTCGGGGTCGTGGCGGGCGACGGGCCAGAGAGCGCGCACGAGGAGGATGAAGAAGACGAGGTGCAGGGCAAAGCCGACGAGGCCCCCGTCCGCGTACGTCTCGAGCCACCAGTTGTGCAGGTTCGCGATGCCGATCGCGTCGGTGCCCGACGCGATGATCCCCTCGGCCTGACCGGCGCCGGCGCCGCGCAGGTAGCTGGCGCCGGCGATCTGCAGGCCACGGTCGGTGAGGCTGGTACGGATGGCGCCGGAGCCGGTGTTCGACTGCGCCTGGCCGATCAGCGCCTCGAGGCGGAATTGCCGCAGCATGACGTTCTGGGAGTCGTTGAAGAGGAGCCACCCGCCGGCGACGACGATGAGCGCGATGACGACGCCCAAAGCCAGCCTGCCGGCGCGTGTGGAAAGGCGGGGGCCGAGGTGCCAGAAGAGGACGACGGCGGAGAGCGAGGAGATGCCCGCCGCCATCAGGCTGGAGCGCGACCCGGTGCGCACGAAGGCGTAGCCGCCGAGCAGGATGAAGACGATGGTGAGCGCGAGCCAGGCGGCGCGTCTGGTGAAGAAGAAAGCGCAGAGCATGAACGGCCAGCAGATGGCCAGGTAGGTGGCGAGGTCGTTCTGGTTGTGGAAGACGCTGGTGACGGCGTACGTCTGCGACGTCACCGTGGTGAGCAGCCGCGACGTCGGGAGCCTGATGCCGAAGCGCGACTCGAGCAGCGTGAAGCCGACGATGAACGCGTACCCGACGATCATGGAGTAGCCGAACCAGCGCAGACGACGGCGGGTGCCTCCGGCCGCCGCCGTCGCCGCGAGCACCGCCGCCATGGTCACGACGATGGCGACGTAGTTGAAGGCGACGAGCTTGTCCGGCGCCCAGGTCACGCTCAGCAGCAGCCAGGCGAACCAGAGCGCGGCCGGCAGCGCCAGGTCCTTGGCCGCGAAGGGCAGGGGGTCGCGCAGAACGAGCACGAAACAGACGCCGGCGTAGACGACGAGCGCGAGCACGACGCGGAAGAGGAAGGCCTGGGGAAAGGCCGGCGCCGCGAACGACGGGCCGAGCAGGGCGAGCAGCGGCAGCGAGACGAGCAGGGCCGTGAGCACGGCGCCGATGCGCGTGCGCGCTATGCGCTCGCGGCCGAGCAGCACCAGCGCCGCGAAGGAGAGTACGACGAGGACTCCGACGACGGCCCCGGGACGCAGCGTCGCCGCGGCGGCGAGCAGCGCGGTGAGGGCGGCGCCGCCGGCGAGCAGCGCCGCCTCGGGGATGGTGACGCGGCCGCGGGCGGGAGCGCCTTGCGGCCCGCGGCCGGCGGCGCCGGCGTCGGTGCCGGACGGAGAGCTCACGGTCATGCAGGCATCCTACCAGCGTCGGGCGGGCCGCCCTCGGGCAGCCCGCCCAGGATGGCGGCCAGTTCGGCGCTGAGGTGGTCGAGCTCGTAGCGCTCGAGCGCGGCGGCGCGGGCCACGGGCGCCGAGCCGTCGCGCACGCCGGCGACGAAGGCCGCGAGCGGCTCGCCCATGGGGTCGTCGGGCAGCACGCAGGCGCCGCCGCCGACCTCCTCGAAGAGCGCCCGCGCGGCGGAGCCGGCCGGCGAGATGGCGAAGACCGGCCGGCCGGTCTGCAGGTACTCGAAGACCTTGCTGGACATGCTCTCCGGCCGGCGCCCGTTCACGAGCAGCAGCGCGTCGGCCGCCCGCTGGTAGCCGAGCGCCTCGACGAGCGGCACGAGCGGCTCGACGCGCACGCGGTCGCCGAGCCTCAGCCGCTCCACGTCCGGCCGGATGCGGCTTTCGTCGACGCCGACGAACAGCGCCTTGACATCGGCCGGCTGCGCGGCGAGCGCCTCCAGGAAAGCGCTCACCTGCTGCTCGCGTCCGTAGAGGCGGCCGGTGTGCACGATCCAGAAGCCTTCGCCCAGCGACACATCCGCCGGCGTCTCGGCGCGGTCGAACCCGTTGGGGAGCACGTGCGCGCTGCCGTCCAGCCACGGATGCCGCGCGACGAGATCGTCCACGATCGGCCGGTTCACGGCGGTCACGGCTGCGGCGCGCTCCAGGGCCCACGACTCCAGGCGGCGATGGGCCGCCCGGTGCGCGCGCGTCGGGTACTTCCTGAACTGGTAGGTCGACCACGGGTCGCGGTAGTCGGCCAGCCACGGCACGTCGGCGTGCTCGCTGAGGACCGCCGCGACCAGATGCACGCTCGCCCGCGGCGAGCTGCTGAAGATGGCGTCGAAGCGCTCACGCTTGAAGATCTCGCGGCCCTTGAGCACGGCCGGCCCGACCCAGGCGAAGTAGGGGTCGGGCACCGCGACCCAGCGGTTCACCTTCGTGCTGCGCCGGCCGCCGCCCAGCAGTTGTCGCGGCCACGGTACGACGGCGCGCGCGACGCGCACCCCCGGCGGGACGGCCGCCGGTCCGTCCGCCACGGCGGTCAGCACGGATGGCTCCCAGCCGTGCTCGGGCAGGTGGCGCAGAAAGCGGACGACCCGCGTCGTGCCCGCGCTTGCCATGGGCGGGTACGGGTTGGCGATGACGAGCAGCTTCTTCGGTGTCCGGGGGCTCATGCGGTGGCCGTCCTCGCGTCAGGTGATGGTGGTCGTGGTGGGACCTTCGATGATGTCGATGTCGGCTTCCTTCTCCATCTCGAGTTCCTCTTCCTCGGCCTCGATGTCGTCGGCGCTGAGGTGCGAGCTCCGGTCGGCGGCGGCCTCGCCCTCCGCCTCCGGGCGCCCGGAGGCGGCAGCAGGTGCGGCCCGTCGCCCGGCCAGCCGCGCGAACGCGCGGCGCAGCTTGTCACGCTCGCCCGGTGTGAAGAACCCCGTGGCGAAGAGCACGAGTGGGAACACGAGAAGGGCCGGGACCTGCGCCAGCGAGCTCACGACCAGCTCGCCATACGGCATGTAGACGCTCTGGCCGAAGGCCCGGGCGATGCCCCAGGCCGCGGCCAGGGTCAGCACGGTCGCGAGGACGATCTTGAGGAGCCTGCGCCACTCGTACGGGATCGGGTACCACTTCTCCGAGTAGAAGTAGACGGTCACGGCCAGGATCGCGAACCCCGCCACGTGGGTCCATGCCGCCGCGTACATGCCGTACCTCGGCACCAGGAGGAAGTTGAGGCCTATGTTCACTCCCGAGGCGATCAGGAAGAAGACCGGGATCATGCGGTTCTTCTTGGCGACGTTGGAGCCGACCCAGAAGACGAAGTAGACGGCGTACACGACCACCGAGAGGGAGAGCACGACGGTCGTAGGGCCGATGCTCCAGAAGCGCTCGTTGAGGAAGGTGTGGACGAGGAGCGGCATGAAGGCGCCCATCAGCACGAGCAGGAGGGCGTTCAGGGCGAGGAAGTACGTCGACGAGCGCGCGACCATCCGTTTGTGCCTCTCGGGCTCGTGCAGCTTGGCGTAGTGCCACTGCGGCCACGCCATGCGGAAGGCCATCAGCGTGAGGTACAGCGGCTGGCTGAGCGAGTACGCGACCGTGTAGAGGCCGACGACCGCTTTGCCCTGGTAGTGGAGCAGGAAGTAGCGGTCCGACAGCTTGAGCCAGTAGAACGAGACGCCGGTGAACAGCGCCGGGACGGCGAAGGCCAGCATCGGCCGCATGAGCTGCCCGTGCCAGCGCCAGTCGATCTTGCGGATGTAGGTGGGCAACAGACCGCACTGCATGCCGGCGGCGGTGAAGAGGTTGGCGAGGAGCACGCCCATGGGTCCCCAGTCGAAGACGGCGACGAAGACGATGGAGAGGGGCACCTGGACCAGTACCCGGCCGATCGTGTACGCGGAGAAGATCCACGGCCGGTGCTCGAGGCGGAACAGCGTGAACGGGAGGTCGTTGAGGTTGCTGAAGAAGAGCGTCGCGAGCGCCACGGCGAAGTAGCGCCAGTCGCCGGCGTCGTACTCCCTGCCGAGCAGGAGCGGCGCCAGCTGCGGCATGAGCACGCCCACCGTCCCGAGGAGGATCAGCGGGTAGACGGTGGAGACGTAGAAGACGTTGGTGATGACACGCCGCCTCGCCGCCTCGCCCTTGTCGTCGAAGTAGAACCGGCTGAAGGCGACGTCGAAACCCAGCGTGACGAAGACGTCGAGGAAGGTCGTGACCGTGACGACCATGCCGAGGATGCCGTAGTCGGCCTGGGTGAGGAAGGCCGTGTAGAGGGGCAGCAGGAGCGCTACGAGGAACTTCTGGAGGGCGCGCCCGGCGCCGTAGATCACCGAGTCCTTGAGCAGCAGCGAGTAACCGTGGCTGCCGGCCTTCTTGCGCTTACCCATGCGGAGCTTGGCGAGCGGGCTCGTGGTGCCTCCGGGAACTGGTGGGAACGGCCGGCTGCGGGGACGGCCGCCGGCCGCCGGTCGCCGTCGTCGGGAGGCTAGTTTATCACCGGCGCCGGCCGCCGAGGTCCTTGGGCAGCTGCTCGGCGTGAGCTTCGGCGGCGGCCAACTGTTCCGCCGCCAGCGGAGACGAACCGCGTCGCCGGGCGCGCGCCATTACCTCGCCGACCTTCAATCCCGCGGTGTGGAGGGCGACGAGCGGCTGCGGGAGCAGGTCGAAGAGATCGGGGGTGTCGCCGGCCGGCCGGCAGCGCAGGCCGGCGCTCGCAAGGGCGCGGACGTCCGCCTCGGCGCCGGAGCCGGCGACGGCGAGGTGCGGCGCGGCCGCCGCGAGGCGGGCCGCGTCGACGACGGCGCCGGGCCCCACCCAGCGCTCGCCGCGCGGACCTGGGCACAGCACGAGCGCATCCGCTTCGGCGAGGCGGCCGATGACGGACTCGTCGCCGAGCGTCTCGCCGATGCGCTCGCCGCCGAACAGCTCGATGCGGCCGGCCGTCTCCGGCGCGGCCACGAGGACGCGCGCCCCGAGCCGGCCGAGCGCCTGCACGACGTATGCGTAGCCGGCGCCGCCGCCGGCGACGACGAGGGTCGAGCCGGCGACCTCGACCCCCAGGTCGAGCAGTCCGGCAAGGATCTCCAGCGGCAGGTAGCGGTACAGGCCGACCGCCTCCTCGTCGACCCCGGCGACGGCGATGCCCCGCCGCCGGCAGGTCGCGACGTCGACGTCCGCCGGGCTCCAGCGCTCCGTGCCACGCATCAACGTGACGGCGGCGGACTCGGCGACGGTGCGCAGGATCGACTCGTCGACGGGGCGCACGCCGGGCAGGTCGGTCACCACGTCGATGGTGTCGAGCGGCGCCTGCAGGCGGGTGGAGAGGAGGGTGACGCGGTCGTCCACCCGCGCCAGGGCCGCGAGGTAGGCGGTCTGCTCTTCCGCCTGTCTGCGCGAAGCCCGCGCGCTGTCGCGGCCGACGGCGAAGACGGCGTCCGCCCCGGCGAGCGCGGCGATGACGGGGGTGATGCGCCTGTACCCCACGGACGCCTCCGTGAGCACGCGCAGGCCGGTCAGGTCCAGGCGCGTGCGCTCGACGGCCTTGCGGGCGAGGCGCACGACCTGCGCGCCCGGGAACCGGTCGTCACAGGCGTGGGAATCGCGTCGGTCGTCGGTCGTCGCGGTCATGGCGTCATCCTATCTGGTCGCGGCCCGCACGTGGTCCGTCGGCCGCCGCGGCGGCGAACCCATCGGAACCCGGCCCGTGCCGGTCGCCGGTCCGCGGTCCATCGGAGGTGGACGCGCGAACCGCGTCCGCCCGGCCCGCGTCTCTCGAACGCGGCTCGGGTCGGCGGCCACACCCGGGTCGTCTATACTTGGAGTTCGCACTCGCAAGGAAGGGTCGACGCAGGTGACCGTCACCACTGCATTCAGCCTCCGCTCCCGCATCGCCTTGGCGACGCTGCTCGTCGTGCTGCTGGCCGCCGCCCTGGCCGGCGCC
>CAYTRM010000068.1:0-9861 GCA_964440225.1 uncultured Thermoleophilia bacterium
CGCCGCGTAGCGCGACAGCGACGGGAACAGCACCGTGCCGATGGTCACCGCGAAGATGCCCTGCGGGAGCTGATAGAGGCGGAACGCGTAGCCGATCTCCGCCGCGGCGCGGTCGCTCACGAACTGCGCGAACCAGGTGCCGATGAGAGCGTTGAAGTTGAGCACCCCGAGCGTGATCGTGATCGGGACCATGAGGAGGAGGACGCGGCGCAGCAACGGGTCGCCCAGTCCGAACCGGGGCCACAGCCAGCGCCCGTGGTACCGGGCGGCACCGGCAAGGAGCACGACCTCCAGCACCGTCCCCACCAGCATGCCCCAGGCGATGGCGTTCACGCCCAGCGAGTCGTTGAAGAGCGCGATGGCGGCGATGATCGTGAGGTTCCACACGATGGAGACGACGGCCGGCATGGTGAAGCGCTCGAACGAGTAGAGCACGCCGCTGATGGCGCCGGCCAGCGAGAGAAAGAGGATCGTGGGCACGAGGATCCTGAGGAGCTGCGCCGCGAGGTCCGCGCCGGCGACGGTCTTCGTGAGCTCGGGATACATCCACTCCGTGAGCGGACCGGCGGCCAGCGCGAGGAGCACCACCGCGACCCCGACCACGACGACGATCAGCCCGAGCAGGTTGGCGGCCAGCCGGTAGGCGCGCTCGCGCTCGCCTTTGGCCAGGAGCGCGGTGAAGACCGGCACGAAGGCGGCGCTGATCGCCGCGTCGGCGAAGAGTTGCTGCACGAGCTGGGGGATCACCGAGACGGAGACGAAGGTGTTGTAGCTGGGGTCGACGCCGTAGAACGCCGCGGTGATGACTTCGCGGCCCAGGCCGGTGAGACGCGAGATGGCGGTCGCCGAGGCGACGATGACCGCCGCCAGGGCGAGCTTGCGCGTGTGATCGCTCATGAGTCCCTTGATTCGACCACCGGCCGCGAAGTACTGCCCGGCGAGACCGGCGGAGGTGCGCCGGGCGCCCTGGGCCCGGCCGGCGCCGAGTCTAGCAGAGGGCGGCCCCGCCTCCCGGCCCGGCCGCCCTTACTCGCGTACGGCCGGCGCCAGCCCGGCCTTGCGCTTCAGCTCGAGCACGCGCAGGACCTTCGCCTCCGCCTTGGCCCGCGGCAGCCGCCCGGTCTTGATCGCCGTCGTGACGGCATCGATCACGTCGTCCGGGTCGGCCGAGGCGAAGAGCGCGAGGTCGGCGCCGGCCCTCAGCGCGCGGACGGCGGCGGCAGGCGTCTTGAGCCCCAGCGCCTTGGTCGTTGCAGCCATCGAGAGCGAGTCGGTGATGATGACCGTGTCGTCGCCCACGCGAGCGCGCAGGTACGTCATCGCGCTGCGCGAGAGACTGGCGGGCGTCTGGTCCCCGGTGAGTCCCTTGGACCTCAGGTGCCCAACCATGACCAGCGGCACGCCGGCGTCGAACGCCCGTTCAAAGGGCACCATGTCGGAGCGGCGCAGCACGGAGAGCGAGGGGATGCGCGCCGCGCCGCTGTGCGTGTCGGCCGCCCAGCCGTGCCCCGGCCAGTGCTTGACGGTCGCGAGCACACGTGATTGCCGCAGACCGGTCACCCAGGCGAGGGCGCGGCTGCTCACGACCTTGGGATCGCGCGAGAAGCAGCGATCGAGCGAGCTCATGTAACGGCCGGGGACGTCCAGGTCGGCGACCGGCCCGAACACCACCGAGATGTGCAGCTTGCGCAGCCGGGCGCCGTAGTCCCTGGCCGCCGCCCGGGTGCGGGACGCGCTCCACCCGCCCTGGACGCGCGCCGACGGCAGCGGGTAGATCACGTAGCGCAGCCGCTGGACCTGCCCTCCCTCCTCGTCGCTGGCGATGAAGGGCTTGATGCCGCGCAGAGCCTCGCGCTGGACCGCAGCGAGGTCCTTGCCGATGCTGCTCCGCGCCCCGCCGCCGAGGATCACGAGGCCGCCGATGCCCTTGCGCGCCCAGCGCCGGCCCTGCAGCGGGGCCGTCGCCGGCACGCTGCAGAAGACGAGCTGCGCCGCGAGCCGCCGATCCGACCAGCCCGCCACCTCGGAAGGTGCCGGCGGGCTGGGCGAAGCGGACGAATCGGGCGACGAGGCGACGGCCGTCGTGGCGGCGACGCTGCCGCCGGCCGCCTCCACCGCTCCTTGTGACGAGCAGCCGGCCGCGGCGGTGAGCGCCGCCAGCGCGAGGCCGGCGAGCAGCAGGGTGCGGAGCGTGTGGCGCCAGATGCCCATCTCCGGCTCACGCTACCACCCCCGGACGCGCGGCGCACGAGTCGCGCAGCCTGCTAGGCTTCGACCTCCCGTCTCACCGTCACCGCCACTCCCCCGCGCTTGTGGCCCTGCTCGACGTACCGGTGGGCCTCCGCGATGTCCTCGAGAGGATAGCAGCGGTCCACGACCGGTCTGATGTGGCCCGCCTCCACCAGGTCCTTCATGGCCGTCAGTCTCCCCGAATCCAGCTTGAGCGCGCCGTCGTCGATCGAGACGTACGCGTCCTTGCCGGGGACGCTGGCCCTGCAGGACTCCTTCAGCCTCGACGTCTTGGCCTTGCCGACCGCGTCGAGCACGAAATCGTACCTGTCGCCGGGCTCGAGCGCATCGACCGTGGTGTAGTCGATCACGGTGTGCGCGCCCAGCGACTTCACCAGCTCCAGATTGGCCGTGCTGCAGACCCCCGTGACCTCCGCCCCGAGATGCCTGGCCCACTGCACCGCCGTCGTGCCCGACGTGCTCGATGCCCCGTAGACGAGCACTCTCTGGCCACGCCGGATGTCGCCCCGCCCCATGTACTGCAGCGCCAGGAGCCCGCCGTAAGCCGCCACCGTCGCCTCCTCATACGTGAGGTTCGCCGGCTTCAGCGCCAGGCACCCGTGCTTGGAGTCCGTCTCCTTCATGCACTTGTACTCGGCGTAGGCGCCGAGCCCGAAGCCGGTGAGACCGTAGACCTGGTCGCCCGGCTTGAACCTCGTCGTGTTCCGGCCGACCGACGCCACCTCGCCGGCCAGCACCAGGCCGATGATCGGCCGGCGCGGCCTCGTGATGCCCATCATCAGGCGCATGGGGATGCGGAACCGGAGTGGGATGTCGGACCCGCGGATGAAGATGTCGCTGGCCGTCACCGCGGTCGCCATGATCCGGATGCAGACCTCGTCGTCCTTCGGGCTCGGC
Organism: uncultured Thermoleophilia bacterium; assembly: GCA_964440225.1. Classification (GTDB taxonomy): domain Bacteria; phylum Actinomycetota; class Thermoleophilia; order UBA2241; family UBA2241; genus CAIXSE01. The sequence goes on from CAYTRM010000068.1 coordinate 3,148, forward strand.
CGCTCCACTTCTCGCAACTCGAGGACATCCGGTCCTCCGTATCTGGGACACACGATCGCTTTCATGTGACTCCTCCAGGTGGGCTCACGAAGAGAGGTTACCGGGAAGCGCCCGCGCGGGAACCTCCCGGCGGAGGTGGATGTGGTCGTCCGGTCGAGGGATTCCGGCGGCCGGCGCGCTCCCCCCACGGAGGTAGAACGACATGACCTCCGCCGGCGCGGGATGCTACGCTGCGCGGAGTGGCCGATCGCGACGCGGCGAAGGCCTTGACCCGCAGGGCGAGGATGTGACGGTGTGCTCGGACGCACGGCCATACCGAGACTGGTCCACCTGAAGCACCGGCGCGTGACCGGCGGGGTCGTGCTGACCTGGGACGTGCGCGGCGCTCAGGCGCTGCGCTGGCGCGTGCTGCGCTCCGAGCGCGGATTCGCCGCCGGCCCGTTCGACGACACGGTCGTCGGCCGCGGGCAGACGCTCGTCTCGGACCAGGCGCGCCCGGGCTCCCGCGACGACCTCGGCGCCCTCGACCCGACACCCGCGACCGCCTTCTACACCGTCTTCTGCGAAGATGCGCGCGGCGCGTGGCGCCGCCGGGCCCGGCTGAAGCTGGACACGCGCGACCCGGCCCCGGGACGCCGGTCCGAGAGCGACTTCGAGGCCGGCACTCCGCGCCCCGGCTGGGGCGTCGCGGGAGAGATCCACGGCGCCGGGTCCGGCCAGACGCCGGGTCACTTCTAGTCGCCGCGCTGCTCTGCGCACTACCTCCTATCCCCGCGGTGGTTTGACCCGCCTCTCCACTCCCCGTAGCCTCGGAGGCGGCAGGGCCGGTCGTCGCGGACGCCGCGGCCGGCCGCAGGCGCCCACGCGACGGGCAGGCGAGGACGTGCAGTGAGCGACGCTTCGCAGACGAGCGGCAGGTACGACGGCGGCGAGCCGCCGCGTGGCCCGGAGCCGGGGCGCCCGCCCCGCGCAGAGCGGCGGGCGCGCCTGCGCCGCCAGCGGCTGCTCGTGCTGGCCGCCGCAGCCGGTGCCCTCGCCGTCGTGCTCGTGCTGCTGTCCACGGTCGGGCCGTTCGGCTCCCACCTGGACCGCCCGGGCGACCCTCCCCTCGGTTACCTGCGCGAGCCTCTCGGTGGCCGACAGTACAAGGTCACCGCCTGGACGCTCGGCGACGCCGCCTCGCTCGAGGCGGCGGCCGCCGTGGACGCCGTGGACGAGGTCGACTTCGACTGGTACCACACGCAGGCAGACGGCAGCGTGACCGCCGAGGACGAGGATCCGGACCTGGTGGCGGCCGCCCGCGGCTACGACCTCAACCTCTTCGCCACGGTCACCAACTCGACCAGCTCCGGCAAAGCATTCAGCCGGGATCTCGCAGCGGAGGTGCTGGCTTCGCCCGACCGCCGCCGCCGCTTCATCGACGACCTGGTCACGCTGGTCAAGGACATGGGCTACGACGGCGTCGACCTCGACTGGGAGGACCTGAGGCCGGCCGATCGGGACAGCTTCTCGACGCTCGTGGAGGAGCTCGCGGACGCTCTGCATGCCGAGGACCGCTTCCTCTCCATCGCCGTGATGCCCAAGACGTCCGAGCCCGGCGAGTGGGACAATCAGAAGTACGCCGACTGGAGCCGCATCGGCAAGGCCGTGGACGAGTTCAAGATCATGACCTACAGCTACAGCGGCCCCTGGGGCGACCCCGGTCCGCAGGCGCCGCTGGAGTGGGTCGACCGCGTGCTCTCGTTCGCCGAGAAGAAGGTGCCGCCGGGCAAGGTCTTCATGGGCGTGCCCTTCTATGGCTTCGACTGGCACGGCGGCTCGGTCGCCACCGTCTCGGGGCACCGCGGCGCGGCGCTGGCGCAGACCCACGACGCCACCGTGAGCCGCGACCCCTCCTCGCAGGAGGCGACGATGAGCTTCACCGACGGCGGCGAGACGCACACGGTGTACTTCCAGGACGAGAAGGCCGTCGCCGCCAAGCTCGCGGCGCTGCGCGCCGACCATCCCAGGATCGCCGGCATCAGCATCTGGGTGATGAGCCAGGAGGCCTCCGGCTTCTGGCCGCTCATCACGCGCGAGCTGCGCTGAGCTTCGAAGGGACGAGATGACTGCAGAGAAGACAGCGATCCTGGTCGACTCCTGCTCGGACGTCCCGGAGGAGCTTCGTCGCAGGTACGGCATGTACGTGGTGCCCATGACGATCATCTACCCGGACGGGGAGTACCGCGACGGCGTCGACATCCGGACCGACGACGTGTACGCGCGGTTCCCGCAGGAGATCCCCTCGACGTCGCTGCCGAGTCCTTCGGTCGTCGCGGACGTCTTCAAGCAGATCAAGGCCGACGGTCACGAGAAAGTGATCGTCGTCGCGATCTCGAGCGGGCTGAGCGGCACCTACGAGATGCTCAGGAGCTTCGGCCCCGCCCCCGAGGGACTCGAGACCTGCTACGTCGACACCAAGAACATCGGCATCGGCAGCGGCTTCTCGGCCATCCGCGCCGGGGAGCTCATCGAGCAGGGACTGCCGTTCGCCGAGGTGTGCCGCGAGGTCGAGGGCGCGGCGCGCAGCACCAAGCTCTTCTTCTGCGTCTCTACGCTCTCGTCCCTCGTGAAGGGCGGCCGCATCGGCCTGGTCTCTGGGCTGGTGGGCAGCATCTTCGACCTGAAGCCCGTCATCTCGTGCAACGAAGACGGCGTCTACTACACCGTAGCGAAGACGAGGGGGCGCAAGAAGTCGCTGCAACTGGCGCTCCAGAAGGCGGCCGAGTTCGCGGCGGGCGCCAAGGAGTACAACGTCGCGGTGATGCACGGGGCCGCGAAGCCGGAGGCCGACGAGATCCTTGCGGCCCTGAAGGCCCAGCTCCCGGACTCCCACCTGGCGATCGAGGGCCAGATAACGCCGGTGCTCGTCGTCCACACGGGTCCCGGCCTCATCGGCATCGGCATCCAGCGGCTGGGGTAGAACGCGCCGGGCTGATCGACGCGCCTGCTAAGTGGCCCGACCCTCGGCTCTCAGCCGGATCCCCGTCAGCTGCTTGCGTGCGTTGAGGAAGTCACCGATCTCGAAGAACGGCCACCACAGGATGGGCAGCGAGGCAAGTGATGCAGCAAAGCGCATGCGCACCACCAGCCGGGTGTGACCGGCGTCAAGGGGACGCAGCAGATAGGAGAGACTGCTGGCGCCGAACTTCGGCCATATCCCTTCCTTGAAGACCCACTCCGTGGTCGGATGCGAGAACGCCACGACGAAGGACCTGTTGGGCTCGACCGCACGGACCGTCAGGCCTTCCTCGCCGATGGTCTCACCGATGTGTGGGTCCTGGAACTCCGGCAGGATGCGCGTGGCGCTGGGGATCCCGTCGTTGTCGAACTGGTCGAATCCGTACCAGCCCGCGCGACGGTAGCCAAGCTGGGCGATCCACGGCCAGACGGCGTCCGCGCTTGCCCCGATGGTGATCGCCCGGGTCGCCTGGAAGAACGCCCGGCGAAGCTCGGCATCGCCCGGCATCGGGGCGTGAGCCTCGTCAGCGGTCGCTCCCCAGGTCTGATGATGGCGCCTCAAGAGCAGGAGCACGGGAAAGAAGACGATCCCGCCGATGAAGAGACAGAACATGAGCGGATACAGGATTATTGCGCGGATGCGTCCGTCTCCCATGAGATCTCCAGTCCGTGGCGCGATCGATCTGCCACGCGGCGAGGGCTCGGCAGCCTGCGCAGGATCGCCGACGCAGGTGCTCGCTTCTGCCTGCGACCATAGCACCCGGCCTGCCGCGCCGCGCAGAGAGAGTGCACGGGATGCGAGCCAAGCAGAGTATGCCGCGAGGTCCGGTACTGGTGCCGTCAGACCTCGTCCGCGGAAACGACGACGTCGAACGGCACGCCGATGGCCTCGAAGTGCTTCTTCCCGCAGCGGACCTTGTCAGCCTCGCTGGTCCGCAGGTTCAGGTAGTCACGGGTGCCCTTGGTCTCCCGTACCAGGTAGAGCGGCCCGCCGTCTTCCTTAAGGATCGCCCAGTCGGGGTTGTACTGGCCGACGGGCGTGTCGATCTTGAACCAGCGCGGCAGCTTGACGAACAGCTTGATGTCGTCGCGCTCGTCCAGGCGCTGGGCGAACTCGCGCTCCACCTCGGAGTCGTAGGCCACATACTCATAGACCGAGCTCTGCACCTCGAGCGCGCTCAGGTAGTTGACGAGCTCCTCGTTCTCGAACAGCACCATCTCCCACTCGCTCTCCGGGCCGGCGCCGCCGACGCGCTCGTACTTGATGCCGTCGACGAGCAGGCGGTGCAGCTCGTGCTTGAGGATCGCCGCCACGGCGTCGAGGAAGTGCTGCGGGTTGTTGAACAGCTCGCCCAACCGGCCTGACTCGCGCAGGATGCGGACGAGCGTGGAGCGCGTCAGCTCCGTTTCGTTCTGCAGATAGGCGAGGATGTCGGGAATCGGCTGCTCGGGGTGCTCCACCCGCTCCTCGGCGGCGCTCGCCAGGGCCGTGGCCACGCCGCCCTTCTGCACGCTCAGGCGGCCGGCTGTGACGCGGATGCGCGGCTTCTGCACCGCGGGCATGCGCTTGATGCCGTCCACGGCGCGCCGCACCAGCACCTCGGTGTCGAACTCGACGCGATAGGTCGTCTTGGGCTTGATGCGACTCCAGAGCGCCTTGAACTCCGGCGTCAGCGTGACCTCGCGCCGCAGCTTGTTGGGCCGCTCGTCGCGGTCGCGGCGGATGTGGCGCTCGATCTGGTAGGACGACAGCAGGTCGACGACCGCCGGGGCGAGGTCCTGGTGGGCCGGCGGGAGCTCGAGGGCGAAGCCGGCGCGGCGAGGGTCGAACGCCGGCTGGATGCGGCCGTCGGCGTCGAGCAGCTCCTGCTCGACGAGGGCCGCACGTACCTCTTCCGCGGCGGCGCGGCCGAGAGGCTGCTCGCCGCCGTCCACCACGCGTGTGAGCTTGGCCAGCGCCGTGAGCGGCACCTTGCCGAAGGTCACGCCGCACTCGTCCTCGTACTCGGTCTGCAGCGCGCGGGCGAAGTCCTCGTAGCTCTCGTTGGCCATCACGTACAGACGGTTGATCGACTCGTCAAAGACGCGCTCGCCGTTCTGGTCCACCGGCAGGCGCAGACCGCGGCCGATCTCCTGGCGCTTCTTCATCGCGCTGCGCGTCTCGTTCAGCGTGCAGATCTGGAAGACGTTGGGGTTGTCCCAGCCCTCGCGCAGCGCCGAGTGGCTGAAGATGAAGCGCAGCGGCTCGTCGGCAGAGAGCAGCCGCTCCTTGTCTTGCATGATGAGCGCGTACACGTCGTCGTCGGCCGCGGTGTCACGGCCCTCGCGCGAGTCCTTGACCACGCCCTTCTTGTCCTGCGCGAAGTAGCCGTTGTGCAGGCGCTCCGGCGGCTCCTTGAGCCACTCCAGCCCCGCGTAGCGCGGGTCGCGCGCCTGCGTCGCGAGCTCGGCCTCGAACACCTCGGCGAACTTGCCCTTGGCCGGCTTGCCTGCCTCGTCGTAGTCGCGGTAGTTGGCGACGCGGTCGACGAAGAACAGCGAGAGCACCTTGACGCCGCGCCGGCGCACGTCCAGCTCCTTGTCCAGGTGCCGGCGCACGGTGTGGCGGATCTGCGCGCGCCACACGTCGTCACGCAGGCCGCCGACCTCCTCGCCGAGGCGCAGCGTGCGCCCGCTGCTGAAGCGCACCAGCTCGGCGCCCGGCTCGGCGTTGATCTCCGTGACCTCATAGCCGTCGTGGTAGGCCGCGCGCTCGTTGGAGAGCGCGAACAGGTCGGCGCCCGTCTTGACCGTCACCGACTTCTCCTTGGGGCCGCCGGCCGCCTGCACCTGGATGCGCAGCTTGGCCTTGATGCCGTTCTGGTAGTCGATGCGCTCCACGCGCACGAAGGCGTCGTTGGCGGCGCCCTCCGCCACCGCGCTGGCGACGACGATCTGCTTGACGAGCTTGAGCTCAAAGGCGCGCACGGGGTCGAGCCGATACACCAGGTTGTACGGGTTGCGGTGCGTGGCCGAGTAGCGCAGCGTGCAGAGTGGGTTGAGCGCGCGGATGGCCTCCTGCGCCTTGTCGGTGGAGTCCACACTCTGGGGCTCGTCGATGATGACGATGGGCCGGGCCGCCTGCACAAACTCGATAGGCTGGCGGCCGGAGAGCCTGTCGCTCTCCTTGTAGATCACGTTGCTCTTGCGCTCCTCATCCGTGCCGGTGAAGTTCTTGCGGAAGGCATCGATGTTGATGATGAGGATCTGCAGCGTGGTGCTGGTGGCGAACTGGCGCAGGCGGTTGACGCGCTTGGCGTCGTAGACGAAGTGCTCGAACGGCAGGTTGTTGTACAGGGCGCGGAAGTGCTCGGCCGTGATCTGGATGTTCTTCAGCACGCCCTCGCGGATGGCCACGCTGGGCACCACGATGACGAACTTCTGGAAGCCGTAGCGCTGCGAGAGCTCGAAGATGGTGCGCAGGTACACGTAGGTCTTGCCGGTGCCAGTCTCCATCTCGACGGAGAAGTGCGGGCAGGCGCGCGGCGCGTCGGCCGGGACGTCAAAGACGTCCCACGCCTCGAGCGGCGCCTCCGGATCCGCCGCCTCGATGTCGTTCCGCAGCTGGACCTCCCGCGCGTTCGCCAGCAGCTTGTCATCGGCGAGCAGCAGGCGGTTGCCGGCGCCGAGCTCGGTGCGGTCCTGGCCGGCGAGCAGGCCGCCGTAGTCGCCGAC
>CAYTRM010000069.1:0-9846 GCA_964440225.1 uncultured Thermoleophilia bacterium
TTTGGCGAACCTCTCCCTGGTGTCGGTCCAGCACCGCCGGCACGCCGAGCGGTTTCGGCGCATCGGCGGAGACGGCCTCCGGGTCGAGGCGGTCGGCAACATGAAGTTCGACGTGGAGGAGCCCGGGGAGAACGGGTCCGCGCTGGCGGACTTGGTGCGCGCCCTGTGGCCGGGCGACGCCTGGATCTGGTGCGCGGCGAGCACCCACGAGGGCGAGGAGGAGACGGGTGCGCAGACTCACGGCGTGGTGCCTTCAGTCCTTGGGCAGCCGCAGGCTGTAGCCCACGCCGCGGACCGTGTGGATGAGCGGTGGCCCATCGCCGTCGACCTTGCGGCGCAGGTAGCTGATGTACGTCTCGACGATGTTGGCGTTGCCGCCGAAGTCGTAGTTCCAGACGTGGTCGAGGATCTGGTCTTTGCTCAGCACGCGGCGCGCGTTGAGGAGGAGGTAGCGGAGGAGCTTGAACTCGGTAGCCGTGAGCTCGATCTCGCGCCCCGCGCGCCAGACCTCGTGCGTGTCCTCGTCGAGCTCGAGGTCGGAGAAGGCGAGCCGGCCCGGCGAAGCGGAGGCCGGCTGCACGCGCCGCAGGATCGCGCGGATGCGCGCCACGAGCTCCTCGACACTGAACGGCTTGGTCATGTAGTCGTCGCCGCCGAGCGTGAGCCCGCGGACCTTGTCCTCGGTCGCGTCACGGGCGGTGAGGAAGAGGACGGGCGTGCCGGCGCCGCCGTTGCGCAGGCGCCGGGCGACCTCGAAGCCGTCGATGCCCGGCATCATGATGTCGAGCACGATCAGATCCGGCGCGAACGCCTCCGCGGCGTCGAGCGCCTCACGGCCGTTGTGAGCCACCTGCACGGCGAACTGCTCGTAGCGCAGCGCCATCGAGACGAGGTCGGTGATGCTGTCCTCGTCGTCGACGACGAGCACGCGTGTCGCTCCGGCTGGTGTCTCGATCATGGCGGCCCTCCCGTGGTGGTCCGTCCGTTTGCGTCCCCGCGGCGATTGTACGCGCCTTTTCTGTGCGTTTCCTGAGAAGAAGCCGGCGGCCGCCTCAAGCCCGTGACGGACGGCGGCGCCCGCGCCATTCTCAGCGGCCTCACAGGGGGGCTTCAGGCGTCTCCAAGCCCCGCCCGCTAGAACTATCACAGGACGCCATGTGGCGGCGGAGCGCAGCGTGCCGCGCCGGTCGCCAGCGAACGAGGAGGGACGATGTTCTTCACCTACGTGTTCCGAGAGCTCCGTCGCCGGCACCGGCAGGCGCTGCTCACCTCTCTGGGGCTCGCCGTCGGCGTGGCCCTCGTGGTGGCGGTGACCGCCTACGCCGGCGGCGTGGCCGACGCCCAGGATGAGGTGCTGCAGTCGCTGTACGGCGTCGGCACCGACATCACCGTCTCGCAGCAGCGAAAGATGGAGGAGGGGGGAGAGCGCCGCTTCGGCATGCAGCCGCCCGACGAGTCGCAGCAGGGCAAGGACTTCGAACGCACCGTCGTGATGACCAACCCCGGCCAGGACACGATCGCCGGGGCGAAGGTCGGGGAGATCGCGCAGCTGGAGGGCGTGAATGCCGTCACCGGCAGTCTCGGCATGTCGGTCATGACGGTCAAGGGCACGTACCCCGAGATCCGCGAAGGCGCATCCGGCGGCGCCGCTCAGCCGCCCGAAGAGGGCTCGTCCGGCTCGGGCCAGGGAGAGATGCGGGCGGCGCCCATCGACGTCTCATCCTTCTCCGTCACGGGGGTGGACGTCGCCGATCTGGAGCTCGGACCGCTGAGCGCCGGCGAGATCACCTCCGGGCGCGCGCTGGAGAGCACGGAGACGGATGCGAAGGTGGCGCTCGTCACGGGAGCATACTCGAAGCAGAACGACCTGGGTCTGGGCGACACGCTCACGGTCGACGGCGTCGAGTTCGAGATCGTCGGCGTCGTCACGCTGCCCAGCGGCAGCACGTCGTCCGACGTGTACATCCCGCTGGCGCGTGCCCAGCAGCTGAGCGACACCGAGGCCGAGGTCAACCAGATCTACGTGCAGGCCGACAGCGCCGACGCCATCGCTGCCGTCAAGGCGGAGATCAAGACGGTCCTCCCCAAGGCCACGGTGACCACGTCCGAAGACCTCGCCGACCAGGTGAGCGGGTCGCTCTCGAGCGCCTCGGGCCTGGCCGACACGCTGAGCAAATGGCTGGCCGTCGCGGCGCTGATCGCGTCCTTCGCCGTCGCCAGCCTCCTGACCGTGTCCGCCGTCTCGCGCCGCGTACGGGAGTTCGGCACGCTCAAGGCGCTCGGCTGGAGAAGCCGCCGGATCGTCGGGCAGGTGCTCGGCGAGTCCGTGGTGCAGGGTCTCATCGGCGCCGTCGTCGGCGTCGGTCTCGGCATCCTCGGCGCAAGGCTGATCGCCGCGTTCTCTCCCGCGCTCGAGGCGACAGTGGGAGAAGCCGCCCGGGTCCCCGACGGCGGCGGCATGGGCATGGGACGCGTCGCGGAGGCCTTCGGCGCCGCCGCGCAGACCGTCAGCGTCGAGCTGACGGCGCCGGTGAGCCTGCAACTCGTCGGCATCGCCGTGGCGCTGGCCCTGGCCGGCGCGCTGATCGCCGGCGCCCTGGGCGGCTGGCGCGCCTCGCGCCTGCGCCCCGCCGACGCTCTGCGCCGGGTGGACTGACCCATGACACACACTGAATCCAGTAAGCCACGGGAGGCGGCCATGCTGTACGAACTCACAGACGTGACCAAGCGATACACCCAGCGCCGCAAGCAGATCGACGCTCTCGCGGGCATCGACCTGACCATCGCCGAGGGCGAGTTCCTCGCCATCCAGGGGTCGACGGGCTCCGGCAAGACGACGCTCCTGCAGATGCTCGGCGCCATGGACAGGCCCTCGGGCGGTCACCTGCTCTTCGAGGGCCGCGACCTGGCCAAGATGGGGGAGGGTGACCTCTCGGAGCTCAGGAGCCACTCGTTCGGCTTCATCTTCCAGGCGTTCAACCTCATCCCGACGCTGACGGCCCAGGAGAACGTGGAGACGGCGCTCGTGCCCTGGCACGTGCGCGGCGAGGAGAGGAGCCGCCGGGCCGCGGAGGCGCTCGCCGGCGTCGGTCTCGCCGACAGGGCGCGGCACATCCCCTCCGAGCTCAGCGGCGGCGAGCAGCAGCGGGTGGCGATCGCGCGGGCGCTCGTCAGAGCCCCCCGCGTGATCTTCGCCGACGAGCCCACCGGGAACCTGGACGAGCGCACCCGTGACGACATCATCGGCCTGCTCGAGCAGCTCTGGCGCGAGCGCGGCCAGACGTTGATCGTCGTCACGCACGACACGTGGGTCGCGAGCCGCGCCTCTCGCCGGATATGGCTCGACCACGGGCGTATCGAGGAGCCGGAAGGCCCGCCGTCCGGCTCCCGCGCGGGCGACGGCGAGCTCGATGCCGCGCTTCTGCCCGAGCCCGCCGCGCCGGTGGCGGTGAGCTAGCGGCGTCGACTTGGTGACGGGCGCGGGCGGGCGCTTCCCGCCTGCCCGCGCCCTTTGTCGCACTACCTGGTTCACATCCGCGCACTTTCCGCTTCACTTCCGCGCCCTTCTTGCTACACTTCTTCGGCCGCGCGGTCGACAGAGAGAGGGAGAGAGAGTCTCCGAATCGGCGGAAGGACGCGTTCGTGAGCGCTAGCCTGCTGGTGTATGTGTCGCCCCTCGTGGTGTCGGCCGCCGTGCTGGTCGCCCTGTTGGTGATCACCTGGCGCAACCGCGCCGACGCCATCGCGCCGTGGTTCGCGGCCACGCTCTTCGCCTTCCTGGTCTGGACGGTCGGGTACATCTTCGAGATCCTCAGCCCGACGCTCGGCGGCAAGCTCTGGTGGGCCGACGTGCAGTTCGTCGGCATCACGGTGCTGCCGGTGATGTGGTTCGAGGTCGTGTGGCGCTACACGGGGCGGCCGCCGCTGCCCAAGGTGGCCAACTGGCTGCTCGGCGCCTATATCGCCGTCACCGTGGCGGTGATCTACGTGAACCCCGACGGCATCTTCCGGGACGCTCCCACTCTGGACGTGTCCACGTCACCGACGGTGCTCGTGCCCGATTACGGCACGTACTGGCTCTTCTCGCTCCTCGTGCTCTACGGCCTGCTCTGCGTCAGCATCCTGCTGCTCGCGCAGAGCATCTGGCGCGACCGGCAGTCGCTGTACCGGCGCCAGTACGCGCTCCTCATCGTCGCCGTCGTGCTGCCGCTGCTCGCCGGGACCCTCTACGTGCTCGGCGTCGAGCCGGCGCCGGGGCTGAACCCGACGACGGCGGTGGTCAGCATCTCCGGCGCGATCATGGCGTACGCCCTGTTCCGGTATCGGCTGTTCGACATCGCGCCCCTGGCGCGCGACGCCGTGGTCGAAGGCATGGCGGACGGCGTGATCGTGCTCGACACCTACGACCGCATCGTCGACTTCAACCCCGCCGCGGCTCAGCTCTTCACCGATCTGGGGCGCAACGCCCTCGGCAGGCCGGTCTCGGAGGTGCTCGCCTTTCATCCTGGCCTGCTCGAGAGCATCGGCCAGGCCGCCGCCGGCGAGGCGGCCGCCGACACCGTGGTCGCCGAGCTCTCGATGTCGCTTCCGGGGGATGGGTCGGCGAGCGGGGCACTGCCGGAGTCACGTCACTTCACCCTCGCGCTCTCGGCGGTCCGCGGCCGTCACGGCCGTCTGCTGGGGCACTCGGTGATGTTCCACGACGTCACGCGCAGCGTCGAGCTCCTGCGCCAGGTCGAACGCCTCGCGACCACCGATCCGCTGACGGAGGTCCTGACGCGCAGGGCGTTCCTGGAGCTCGGTGAACGCGAGATGACGCGCGCGCGGCGGCAGGGGTTCCCCGTCTGGGTCGTCCTCCTGGATCTGGATCACTTCTCGCTCGTCAAGAGTCTCTACGGAGGCGACACGGGCGACGAGGTGCTGCGCGCCGTCGCCGGCGCCTGCCGGCGCATCCTTCGGGCGTTCGACGCTGTGGGGCGTCTGGCCGGCGAGGAGTTCGCCCTTCTGCTGCCGCACCTCACGCGCACGGAGGCGGAGGAGACGGCCGAGCGGCTGCGCCAGGCCGTGGAAGGGCTCGCAGTGTGGAAGGACGACCAGCTCGTGAACGTGACGGCCAGCGTCGGCCTCGCCGGCACCGAGCACGCCGACACGGAGTACCTGGGCGATCTGCTCTCGCCGGCGGAGCGGGCGCTGAGGCAGGCGCGCGAGCAGGGCAACAACTGCGTGGTGAGTCGCCGCGCGGAGTGACCGGCCGACGGCCGGGGCGACGCGCCGCGCGCCTGCGGCCGGCTCCGGGGAGCCGGGTCCCGGCCCAGCCGCAGAGTCGCGCGGCAGGGCAGGGGCGGCCGGTGGGGAATAGGGCCGGAGGATCGTGAGCGAAGGACCGGCGGCGGGGAGCCGCCGGCGAGAGGGAGGGTCGATGGGCCAAGACGAGGCCGCCGCGCCGCCGAGCCGGGGCGCCCGGCGCAGAGCGCGGTATCGCGAGATCGCGAAGGTGCTCTGGGAGGAGCGCATCCTGAGCGCCCTGAGGGGGAGCGGGCTCGAGGAACACGCGCCGCCGGAGGCGGCGAGTGCCGGGCGCGAGCCCGTCGTCCGCGAGAAGGACCTGCCGAGCGCGGTGCGCATACGGCACGCGCTCGAGCGCCTGGGCCCGGCGTTCATCAAGCTCGGGCAGATCGTGGCCACGCGCCGCGACATCGTGCCCCCGGAGCTGGCCGCGGAACTCGCCAAACTGCAGGATGACGTGCCCACCGTGCCGTGGCCCGAGATGCGTGAACGCATCGAGGAGGAGCTCGGCGGCAGTGTCGAGGAGCTCTTCGCGTCGTTCGACGAGACGCCGCTCGCCGCGGCGAGCATCGGCCAGGTCTACGGGGCGACCCTGCCCGACGGCACGCGGGTGGCCGTCAAGGTCCAGCGCCCCGGCGTGAGCGAGACGATGGAGCTCGATCTCGAGATCCTCGTGGAGCAGGCGCACCGCATCCAGGCGCACACCCAGTGGGGCAAGGACTTCGAAGTCGCCGCGCTCGCCGAGGAGTTCGCGGCCGTGCTCCGCTCCGAGCTGGACTACACGCATGAGGGACGCGCCCTGGACCGCTTCAACGCCGCCTTTGCGGATACGCCGGAGGTCCTCTTTCCAGTCGTGTACTGGGATCACACCTCGGGGCGGGTGCTCACCATGGACTTCGTCGACGGCGTGCCGGCGACGCGTCTGGATGAGGGTGACCACCCGGGGATCGACCGCGCCCGCGTCTGCGAGACGGGCGTGGCGTGCTACTTTCGCCAGATCTTCGAGATGGGCTACTACCACGCCGACCCGCACGCGGGCAACATCTTCGCCCTCCAGGACGGCCGCATCGAGTTCGTCGACTTCGGCCGTGTGGCCAGCATCTCGGCGCGGAATCGCGACGCGGTGTTCGACATGCTGCTCGCCGTGTTCGACGACGACCCGTCCGCGGCGACGGAGGCCGTGCTCACCATGACCGGCACGCCGCCCCACGTGGACATCGCGGCGCTCGAGGTGGAGCTGGCGGCGATGATGAGCCAGTACCGACGCGCGCAGACGAGCGGCGGCGGGCTCGACGACATGGTCCACCGCCTGCTCGCGATGATGCGCGAGCACCGGCTGCACCTCCCGACCGAGCTCACGGTGCTGCTCACGACGCTCGGCATGGTCGACGGGACGGCGAGGCAGATCGACCCGGACTTCAGGCTCGACGACGCCGCCAAGCCCTTCGCGAAGAAGATGATCCCGGAGCAGTTCGGGCCCGAGAAGCTCTTCAAGGCGACGCTGCGCTCGGGGCGCGCCTACGCGCGCTTCTTCGATCAGCTTCCCCTGCAGCTCACCAGGGTGCTTCGCCGGGCGAGCGAGGGGGAGTTCCGCATCTCGATCCGGCCGACCGAGTTCAAGACGATCATGGACCGGATCGAGGCCGGGTTCACGCGGCTGGCCTACGCGCTGATCGTCGCGGCGCTGATCATCGGGTTCTCGTTCCTGGTCAGCCGGCCGGACCTCTCGAGGGCGGAGCAGGTCGGCTACCGCGTCGTCCTGTTCACGGCGCTCGCCAGCGTGGCGTGGTTCCTCTTCAGCCTGGCGCGCGTTGAATTGCGTAAGCGGCGCGAGGAGAAGCACCCTACGGACTGACGACGGGGAGAGCGGCAGGTTGGACTGGAGAGCGGCCGGCCGCCTCTGCGGCCGCTCCTGCTCAGTACATCTGCACGGGGGGGGCGGCGAGGCACTCCGTGAGCGCTCGCCGTCCCTCGCCGATCACCGGCGGGCCGTGCGTGACCAGCACGTGATCGAGGTCGAGCTCCACAAGCGGCGACACCGTCGGCGCGAACACGTCGCGGTACCAGTCCGGGCCGGCGCCGCCACTCTGGCTCCAGAACCGGACACCGCCCTCGGCGCCCACCACGGCGTCGCCGAAGACGACGGCGCGCAGGGCGGGCACGTGGATGGGGTGCTCGCTGCGCCGCGGCTTGCCGATGGTGTAGGCCTCGGCGGCGCCGTCGGCGATGCTCGCCGCCGCGCCGGCGGCGACCTGTGGGATCGTCTCGAGCGGGGCCAGGCGAGTGAGCCTCTTCTTGACGCCCGGGTGGCCCCAGATGAGCGTCGGGAGCTTGCGCGAGTACCGCTCGTAGAGGGTCTCGGCGCTGCGCGTGTGGTACGGGATGGTGACGAGGAGCTCAAGCCTGCCGGCCGCCTCGACGAGGAGGTCGAGGCCGGCGAGCAGCAGCCGCCGCCGGTCGTCGTCGTATCCGGGCAGCTGGGGGTCGACGATCAGCAGCGCCTCGCCGGCCACCAGGGCGTACGACCGGACCTCCTCGGCCGCCGTCCGATACTCGGGGTGGGGTGCCGTCCAGCTGTGGACGCCTGCTGCGAGTTCCTCCACGTCATTCCTTCCGTCCAGCCCATCCTACTCCAGTAGTGTGCCTCTGTGCCGGTTTGCGTCCGCCGCGATCGCACGCGGGAACGGCCGAAGGGCCCGGGTGACGTGTCCCGGGCCCTTCGGCCGTTCCGTCTCACGCGCCCGGCGGCAGGTCGCCGCCGGGCTCGCGTCTACTCCTTGACCCAGGTGATCGTCTCGAAGACGAGCTTGTCGCCTTCAACGGTCCCCACCTCGGAGTCGGAGCCGTCCTCGACCTCGAGGGTGATCTTGTCGCCGTCCAGCGTGTAGGTGCCGTCGATGCTGACGTCCTCGCCGCCCTCGGGGTCGGCCTGCGTCAGCGCGAAGGTGTCGTCGTCGTTCAGCGTGAGCGTGAAGCCCTCCATGCCCTCCTCGCTGCCCGAGTCGAACTTGTAGGTGCCGGCGACACCGTCATCGCCGCCGCCGCAGGCGCTCAGCCCGGCGATGACGAGCGCGCCGAGCGCCACGATGATCAGCAGCGCGAGCGCGCGGCCGGCAAGACCTGTCGTGCGCGGGCCCTTCTTCTTCATGTGCGTCGTCCCTCCCGTTGCGGCCGTCGACGGCGCCCGAGTGGCGGCCGCGCCCGGCAGTGGTGCTGGCTGGATGTTCGCTGAGAATACACCGTGACCCTTCGTGAAGCGCGGCTCCGATAGAATCGTCGCGTGAGCCAGTCTGTGCCAGCCGCCGTCCCGGGGGCCGCCGCGAGCGGGCCCCTGCGGCTCCCGCCCTACCGCTTCGTCGCCCTCGGCGTCGTCTGGAGCGCCTATCTCGTCGTCTTTCTCTCGCGTCTCTGCGTCGGGCCCCTGGCGCCGTTCCTCAAGGAGTCGTTCGCCCTGAGCAACGCGCAGATCGGCGGCCTGACCAGCGCGACGGCGGTCGCCTACGCGCCGACGCTGATCTTCGCCGGCTGGCTCGCGGACCGCATCGGCGTGCGCCGCGCCCTCATCATCGGCACGCTGATCACCGGCGTGTGCATCGGCGCCGTGGCGCTGGCGCCGAACTACGGTGTGATGCTCCTGCTGCTCGCCTGCTCGGGCTTCGGCTGCGGGTTCATCTACCCGACCGCGGTGAAGGCGATCATGGTGTGGTTCCCGGCGCGCGAGCGCGCGACCGCGGTCGGCGTGAACCAGGCGGCCGTCAATGTGAGCGGGATGCTCGGGGCGGCGATCATGCCGGCTCTGGCGATCGCCTTCAGCTGGCGGGCGGGCTTCGTCTTCGCCGCGGCGCTCGCCTTCGTCGTCGGCGGTCTGGCGCTGGCCTTCTACCGCGATCCGGACCCGGGCGAGTCGCCGGCGGAGGCCGAGCCGGGCGCGGCCTTGTGCGAGATCGAGCAGGGCCTGCCGTGCGTGACCGGCGACGAGCAGGCCGACCGTGCGGCGCTCACGCCCGGCTTCCACGCCGTGATCCGCTCCCGGGACATCCTGCTGCTGGGCCTCGCGGCGATGTTCCTCTGCATGGTCGAGTTCGCGGGGCTGGCGCACCTCGTGCTGTTCCTCCACCTCGACTGGGGCTACTCTGTGGCCGCCGCCGCCGGCCTGCTCGCGCTGGCCCAGGGCGCCGGCGCCGTCGGCAAACCGGTGAGCGGCCTCGTCAGCGACCGCCTGCTCAGTCGGCGCCGCAAACCGGCGCTGCTCGCTCTGAGCGGCCTGGCCGGGCTGGCCTGCGCGATCCTCGCGCTCACGGGACCCGGGCACACCTGGCTTCTCTGTGTCGCTCTGCTGCTGCTCGGCGTCGGGGCGGTGGGGTGGGGAGGCCTGTTCGGCACGCTGGCCGGCGAGACTGCCGGCCACGCCGCCGCCGGCGCCGCCGCCGGCGTCACCGCGGCGATCGACAACATCGGGATCTTCCTCGGGCCGCCGCTCTTCGGCCTGATCGTCGACCGCACCGGCAGCTACGCGCCGGCGTGGTGGGCGATGGTGGCGGCGTCCATCGCCGCCGCGGC
>CAYTRM010000070.1:0-9835 GCA_964440225.1 uncultured Thermoleophilia bacterium
CGAGTTCGGCGGCGAGCTTCCCGGCCCAGCGCAGCACGCCCTCCTGCTCGGTCACGCCGTGCGGCGCGTCGACGAGCGCGAGCCCCTGGGCCTGCGCGGCGCGCGCGTCGTGGTACTTCACGTCGCCGGTGACCAGCACGTCGGCCACCTGGGCGACTCCCCGGGCGATGGCCTCGGCGCCGGAGCCGGGCAGCACGGCGACGCGTCTGACCGGTCGCTCGGCGTCGCCTGCGTAGCGGAGCCCCGGCAGGTGCAGCACGGCCGCGACCTCGGCGGCGAACTCCCGGAGCGGCTTCGCCGCCGGGAGCGCGCCGAGACGGCCGAGGCCGAGCGTCGCGACCTCGTTCTCGAGCGGCACGACGTCGAAGGCCGGTTCCTCGTACGGGTGCGCGGCCACGTAGGCGCCGGTGACGCGGCGGCGCAGTCGCCGCGGGAACACGACCTCGAGGCGCAGCTCGTCGACGGTCTCGTCGCGGCCGGCCACGCCGGCGGCGGGGTCGGTGCCCTCGCGGCCGAAGAACGTTCCCTGCCCGGCGACCGACCACGAGCAGTGCTCGTACTCGCCGATCACGCCGGCGCCGGCGGCAAAGAGCGCCTTGCGCACCAGGTCGGCGTCGTCGGCGGGGACGAAGCCGACGAGCTTGAGGGAGTCGGCGGCGGCCGGCGCCAGCGGCGCCGCCGCCTCGAGCCCCAGCATCGCCGCGATCACGTCGGCGATGCCGCCGTGCGCCTTGTCCAGGTTGGTGTGCGCGGCGATCACGGCGACGCCCTCGCGCGCCGCGCGCAGGGCGAGGCGGCCGGCGAGGCTGTCGTCCGAGAGCCGCTCGAGCGGGTCGAAGATCAGCGGGTGATGCGCGACGATGAGCCGGCAGCCGAGGCGCGCGGCCTCGTCCAGAGCGGCGTCGTCCACCTCGAGGGTGACGAGCACGAGGGGCGCGGCTCCGGCCGGCGCGCCGGCCGCCGGCCGCGCGCCGGGAGCGCCCGGTGCCGGCGAAAGCACGTCTCCCGGCGCGCCCACCTGCAGCCCCACGTGATCCCAGGGCTCGGCGAGGGCGAACGGAGCGAGGCGGTCGACCGCGGCGATGACGTCACGTACCTGCATGACGGCCATCTTAGCGCACCATGTACACTCCGCCCATGATGTCGGGCACGGATCATCAGCTCCCCGGAGTCGCCCTGCCGGCCGCCCCGGCCGGCCGCGCGGCGGCGCATCCGTGGCTCGTCGTCATCGCGCTCGCGCCCGGGATCCTGCTCACGCTGGCCGACGCGACCGCGATGAGCGTCGCCGTGCCACGCATCATCCAGGACTTCGGTGTCTCCGTGCTCTCCGTGTCGTGGATCATGAACGGCTACAACCTGGTGCTCACCGTGCTGTTCCTGACGATGGGGCGGCTCGCCGACCGGTACGGCCACCGGCTGCTGTTCGCGCTCGGGCTGGCCGTCTTCACCGGCGCCTCGTTCTTCTGCGCCCGCGCCGGCAGCATCGACGCGCTGATCGCCTGGCGCGTCCTGCAGGCGGTGGGGGCGGCGGCCGTGGTGCCCACCGCCCTGACCCTGCTGCTGCAGGCGTTTCCGGAGGGCCGGAAGGGCTTCGCCGCCGGCCTCTTCGGCGCGCTCAGCTCGGCCGCCGCCGCCGCCGGACCGGTGCTCGGCGGCGTGCTCGTCGAGCGCTGGGACTGGCCGGCGATCTTCTGGTTCAACCTGCCGGTCGGGACGCTCGGGGTGATCCTCGCGCTCTCGCTCGTGCGCCGGAGCGGCGAGGCACGCAGCGACGAGCCCCTCGACTGGCCCGGCGTCGGCCTCGTCACCGCCGGGCTGTTCTGCGTCACCCTGGCCATCATCGAGGGTAACGACTGGGGCTGGACGTCGGGCGCGATCCTCGGCTTGTTCGCCGCCGGCGCCGTCATCCTTGCGGCGTGGACCTGGTGGGAGCTGCGCGCCTCCGCCCCGCTCTTCGACCTGCGCCTGTTCCGCGGCCGCACCTTCGCCGCGGCGAGCAGCGCCATCATGACCGTCGACATCGCGATGATGGGCACCTCGTTCATGCTCGTCATCTTCATGGTCGCGATGATGGACTTCAGCGAGCTCAAGGCCGGCCTTGCGATCGCCGTCCTGCCGGCCGCCGTGCTCGCGCTCACGCCGCTCGCCGGGTGGCTGACGGACCGCCTCGGGCCGCGACTGCTGGCCGTCGCCGGCGCCCTGATCACCGCCGCCGGCCTCGTCGCCCTCGGGCACCTGGCGCGCACCGATCCCGTGATCTCGGTGCTCTGGCGCAGCGCGCTCGTCGGCGCCGGCCTGGGGCTTTCGCTGCCGGCTCTCCTCGCGGCAGGCATGAGCGCCGTGCCCGGCGGCGTCAAGGGCGCCGGCTCGGGCATGCTGAACACGGCGCGGCAACTCGGCTTTCTGCTCGGGATCGCGATCCTCGTCGCCGTCTTCGCGCACACGATGAGCACGGCGGTGAACCGCGCCGCGGACGAGGGTCAGGCGCTCACGCGCGCGCAGGGAGGCGTGAGCCGGCCGATCAAGGACCGCCTCATCGAGGCGCTCGACCAGGCGCGGACCATCGACGCCACCGCCGGCATGAGCGAGATGCGCAAGGTGGCGCATCCGATAGCCGAGGACATCGGCGACGATGTCGGGTTCCTCGAGGGACTCGCGCTGCTCGATCTCAAGGACCGCCTCGAGAACCTGCTCTGGGACGAGGTCTCGGGGGCGTTCAGGTGGCCCTTCTACACGGCGGCCCTCGCCGCGCTCCTGGGCGCCCTGGCGGGCGCCCTGCTGCCGCGGCGCCTGCCGCACCGGGAGCCGTAGCGCCTGCGGCCGCGGCCGCCTCTCCCCCCGCCCCGGACTCACCCGGACCATGCTCTCTGGGGTACACTCCTCCCATGGGCGAGATCAACGAGACACGCCTCCCCGGCGTCGGCATCCGCTTCGACTTCACGACGCGCGACGGCGCGCGCGTCGTCGTGATCAACCACCACAGCGGCCGCTGCGAGGTGCTCGTCTGCAGCGAGGAGGATCCCGACGCCTGCCACGAGATCCTCAGGCTGGCCAAAGAGGACGCGCGCTCGCTGGCCGAGGTCCTCGGGCAGTCGCACGTGACCGAAGAGGTCACGTCGATGCGTCTGTCGACGCAGGGCCTGACCATCGACTGGCTGCCGGTCGGCGAAGGCTCCCAGTGCTCCGGCTGCTCGCTCTTCGACATCGAACACCAGGACGAAGAGCCGGCCTCCATCGTCGCCGTGATCCGCGGCAAGACGACAGTCCCGGCGCCTCCGTCGGCCTTCAGCCTGCAACCCGGAGACGTAGCCGTGGTCGTCGGCACCCCCAAGGGCGTGGAGGCCATGGCCACACTGCTGCGCAGCCTCTGACGGAGCGGCGGGAGTGCTCGCCATAACGGCAGGCGGCGCGGCCTTCCTGCTCGAGGTCGGCGCCGTGCTGCTGGTGCTGGCCGCGCTTGCGCGGCTGGCAGCCCGCACCGGCTTCTCCCCCATCCCTCTGTACCTGCTCGCCGGCCTCGTCATCGGGGTCGTCGCGCCGCCCAACATCGACCCCGACGTCATCGTCATCGAGTCGCAGATCGCGGTGATCCTCCTCCTCTTCATGCTGGGGCTGGAGTACACCATCGACGACGTCGTGGGCAGCTTGCGCACGGGGCTGGGCGCGGGTATCGCCGACATGGCGCTCAACTTCCCCCCCGGTCTGCTGGTGGGGCTCGCGCTCGGCTGGGACGTCCTGCCGTCCATGTTGCTCGGCGGCGTCACCTACATCTCGTCGTCGAGCATCGTCGCCAAGGTCCTCGACGACTTCAGCCGGCTGGGCAACCTCGAGACGCCGTCGGTACTCTCGGTGCTGGTGATCGAGGACCTCGCCATGGCGCCGTATCTGCCGCTCGTGGCCGTACTGCTGGCGGGCGGCGGCCTGCCCCGGGCGGTGGCCCTGGCGCTCGCGGCAAGCGCCCTTGCCGTCGCCGCCCTCTTCCTCGCGCACAAACACGGGCACTTCCTCAGCCGCCGCATCTCGCATCCCAAGAGCGAGGTGGTGCTGCTCACCGTCGTCGGACTCCTGATGATCGCCGGCGGCGCGGCGGAGTTGATCAGCGTCTCGGCGGGCGTCGTGGCGTTCCTCGTCGGGCTCGCCATCTCGGGAACCATCGCCAACCGCTCACGCGAGCTGCTGAGCCCGCTGCGCGACCTGTTCGCCGCCATCTTCTTCGTCTCGTTCGGGCTGCAGATCGACGTGCGCTCCATCCCGGGCGTGCTCGGCGTCGCCGTCATCCTCTGGGTGGTGACCTCGGCGACCAAATTGCTCACCGGGTGGCTCGCGGCGCGCAAGGTCAGCGCCCTGCCCGGCCGCCTCCGCGCGGGCACGGTGCTCATTGCGCGCGGCGAGTTCTCCATAGTCATCGCCGGTCTCGGCGTCGCCGCCGGCACGGAGAGCCTCCTGGCGCCGCTGGCGGCGACCTACGTGCTGCTGACGGCGGTGAGCAGCCCGCTGGTGACGCGCTACGCGGACACCCTCGGGCTGTGGATCACACGGCGGCGGCGGGCTCGCGCGAGCGCCGCCGCCGAGCGCAGCCGGGCCTGAGGCTCGGGGCGGGGCGCCGGCCGCACCCGCCTTCCCGTCGGCGCCCGCCGGGGCGCGGCGCCGGCCGTCTCCACATATACTCTGCCACCATGTGCTTCGCTCCCCGCCACTACGTGACGTTCCTCGCGGTCGTGCTGCTCGCGGCCGCGCTCGGCTTCGCCCAGCCGTCCACCGCCGCGGCGCCGCCCGTAGGGGCGGCGAGCAGCGCCGCGGCCCAGGGCGACGGCCTCTCGCTCGTGGACGCGGTCGTCCTCGGCGTCGTGGAGGGCGTCACCGAGTACCTCCCCGTCAGCTCGACGGGGCACCTGCTGCTGGCGGCTCACGCGCTCGGCCTGAACGACACCGAGGAGGCCAAGCGCGCCGCCGACGCCTACGTGATCGTCATCCAGTTCGGGGCGATCCTCGCGGTGCTCGTGCTGTACGCGCGGCGCATCTGGAGCATGCTGCGTGGCATCGTGGGCCGCGACCCGGACGGCCGCCGCGTGGCGGTCGCGCTGGTCGCCTCCGTCATCCCGGCCGTCGTCATCGGCCTGCTCGCCGAGCAGCTGCTCAAGGACTACCTGTTCCACCTCTGGCCGATCACCGCGGCCTGGCTCGTCGGCGGGCTCGTCATCCTCGCCGTCGCGCGCCACGACCGGCGCACCGGGCATTCCCCCACCGAGGGCGCGACGCTCGAGGACCTCACGCTCGGCCGGGCCTTCATCATCGGGCTGCTCCAGTGCGTCGCCATGTGGCCCGGGGTCAGCCGCAGCCTGGCCACTATCCTCGGCGGCCGCCTCGTCGGGCTGAGCACCCAGGCGTCGGTGGAGTACAGCTTCCTGCTCGGCCTCGTCACGCTCACGGGGGCCACCCTGGTCCAGACCGTGCAGGAGGGCCGCCTCATCGTCGACACCTTGGGGGTCGTGGCGCCGATCGTCGGCGTCGTCGTGGCGTTCGTCGCCGCCGCGCTCTCGATCAAGTGGATGGTGGGCTACCTGAACCGCCACAGCCTGGCGATCTTCGGCTACTACCGCATCGGTCTCAGCGTCGTCGTCGCAGCGCTGATCCTCACGAACGTTCTCTGACGGCGACCGGTGGGGTGCTCCCCATCGCCCCCAGATCTACACCGAGGATGTGCGCCGGGAGTCACTCGGCGTGGTCGACGCATTGAGTCGCTCCTCAGCCCATCGTCATCCTTGACCTCTCGTGATCGCCGACCAATCATCGTCTCCAGACCCCCCCTCCCCCCAGCCCTCGCCACGCGCCCGGCTCGAGGTGCACCCAGTTGGGGGCCGATCGTCGCCCGCGCAAGCGCGGACGACCCACTCGCTCGCCTGTCCAACCTCGGATTCATGTGGGTACAATAAATGCGACTCAGCTACGATCCAGCCAAGAGCGAGCGCAACAAGGCCCAGCGCGGCTTGGGCTTTGACCTCGCCGAAGAGTTCGACTGGAGCTCGGCGTTGATCGTCGAGGACAGGCGCAGAGACTACCAAGAACGCCGCTACCAGGCGCTCGGAGTGATCGGCGAGCACCTGCACATGCTGGTGTTCACGCCACGCGGCGGCGTGGTGCACGTGATCAGTCTGCGCAGGGCGAACCATCGCGAAAGGACGCGCTATGGCAGGCAAGCCAGACCCTGAGTTGATCGACGAAGACGCGCCCGAAGCCACCGACGAGTGGTTCGACGAGGCGCGGGCGGCTGAGGAGGTCCTTCCCGGCCTGGTCGGCGCCAACGCCGCGCAGGAGTTGCTCAGACCCAGGCGCGGACGGCCGCGCTCCACGAACCCGAAGGAGCACGTGAACATTCGCCTGGACGCCGACGTGGTGCGCGCGTTCAGGAGCACCGGCAAGGGCTGGCAGACGCGGCTGAACGATGCGCTCCGCGATTGGCTGAGCACGCACGCGCCGGCGAGTTGACGTCCGAGGCGGAGCCGGCCGCCGATCGCCCGCTACGGCGAGTCGGCCTGCCGCTGCCCACTCACCTCGCCGCTCAGACCCCCGCCTGCGCCTCCAGCTTGCCGTCGGCGATCGCCTGCTTGAGGGCCTCCCAGTCGGCCGACGTCTGGACGGCGTAGGCGGTCGCGAACGTCGCGATCGCCTTGTCGAAGCTCGTTCGCGCTCCGAGATACGCGGCGATGGCGACGGGGTCGCCGGAGCGGGCGTGCGCGTTGGCCAGACACCAGGCGCAGGCATCGACGTACTGAGTGAAGGCCGTGGCGCTCAGCATGCCGATCTCGGCCGAGGCCTTCATGTCCTTGAGCTGGCGCCAGTAGAAGTGCTGGTCCCTGTCGGCCAGCGAGTTCCAGCCCAGGAAGACGTCGCTCTCGAGCTGCACGAGCCGCTGGCCGTTGACCACGCGCGCCCCGCGATGGCGGTAGACGCTGCGCCCGGCGTACGGCTCCAGCACGGAGCGGTCCGCCTCCTTGAACTGGAGCACCAGCGGGTCGTCCGTGTCGCGGCCGACGAGCAGGACGATGAAGCAGCGCGTACCGACGCTGCCGACGCCCACCACCTTGCGGGCGATGTCGACGACATGGAACCGGTCCAGCAGTAGGCGCCGCTCGGGGGCGAGGCTCGAGCGGTAGGCCGCGAACCCGTGCGTGACCATGTCACGCACCTCCGCGGCCTCAGCGGGGTCGGTGACGAGCTCGCGCAGCGGCGTCACCAGCGGCGGCAGGCTCTTGAAGCGCAGCTCGCCGTCCACGACCTCGGCCAGCTTGCCCACCACGTGCCGGCTGCTGCGGCTGCGGATCTTGCTCACCAGCTTGTCGAGGCGCGCCCGGTCCTTCGGCTTCGCGGCCGCCGCCACGATGTCCTCGACGTCGAGATGCGCATACCACACGTCGAGGGTGGCGTCGTCGGCGAACTGCCACATCGAGACGCGGTAGGCGGCGGCGGCTCGCCGCGCCATAGCAGCCGCGGCCTTCTTGCCCACGCCGTTCTCCCCCGCCGCCACGACGACGCTGGCGGCGAGACGCTTGACGTCCCACTCCCACGGGCCCGGCAGGGTCTCGTCAAAGTCGTTGACGTCGAAGACGAGCCGGCGGTCCGGACTGGCGAAGACGCCGAAGTTGGAGACGTGCGCGTCGCCGATGGCCTGCACGCGCAGGCCGCTGACCGGCGACGCCTCGAAGTCGGCCGCCATGACCGCCGCGGCGCCGCGCAGGAAGGCGAACGGCGACGCCGCCATTCTCCCGTAGCGGATGGGCAGCAGCTCCTGCTGCCGGGTCGCCGCCTGGGCGACGAGGATCGCCAGCGGGTCGCGCCCAGCCGCCGGCGTGTGCTCGGCGAGGGAGGCGCGCGGCGCAGTGGCGCGCGCCGCGCGGCCCGTCGCCGCGCGCTCCTCGACAGCGGGGTGCTTCGTGGTCGCGCGCACTGCTGCGTTGCCCATCGGTTCGGACCTCCATGCGTATGGACTGGCCGGCGTTCTCGATATCATAGGCCGCCTGGTCCACAGTGCCGTGACTTCCGCGTTGGCGATTCAGTGGTTGTGACGTACAATCGTTGTATCAAAGATACGTCGGAAGGCTGTGCCATGAACACCAAGCTCACACTCAGGCTCGATGACCAGCTGATCCTCAGGGCCAAGCGCTACTCACAGCGCTCGGGCAAGTCCGTGTCCCAGCTCGTCGCCGACTACTTCTCCTTGATCGATGCGGATGAGGAGATACCGGGGACGGAGATCACCCCTCGTGTCCGTTCGCTGATCGGCGGGTTCAAGGGCGCGACGACGACCGAGGATGACTACCACCGGCACCTTGAGGAGAAGTACCGGTGAAGGTGCTGTTTGACACCAACGTCCTGCTCGACGTCCTGCTCGAAAGGGAGCCCTTCGTCCAAGTGGCCACCAAGCTGGTCGCGGCTGTCGACAACGGCCGCATCGAGGGCTCGATCTGTGCCACGGCGGTGACCACCCTCTACTACATCGGAGCCAAGGACCTCGGGCGTATGCGCGCGCATGAGCAGGTCCGTACGCTGCTGAGTGTGTTCGAGGTCGCGCCGGTGGACCGTGACGTGCTCCAGCGCGCGCTCGCCGACGATGGTTTCGGCGACTACGAGGACGCCGTCGCACACGAAGCGGCGCAGGCGGCCGGGGTGAGCGCCATCGTCACGCGCAATGGTCGCGACTTCGCGAAGGCCACCATCCCGGTGTTCGAGCCGCTTGAACTCCTCGCAGCGATCGCGGCGAGTTCAGGCTGACCCGTATGAGGGCTCGGCGAGCGCCAACCACGGCCGCCGGCTCGAGCTCGAGCCGCTACGCGCAGTACACCCGCACCGTGTCGCCGTTCTTGGCGTCCACGTTGACCTCCATCTCGCGCAGCGCGCCGACGAGCTCGTCGATGTCCTCGGGCTTCAGGTTGTTGAAGTCGACGGACATGCCGTGCTCAGACATCGTGTCGCTGATCTGGTCCATCGCCTGCGGAGGGATGAGCGACGTGAGCTTGAGACCCGAGCGCACGAGCGCGATGGGGATCTTGACGTCCACGTTGTCGCCGCTCACGGCGATGACCTTGACGTAGAGGTGCTTCGGAAGCGCCGTGAGCAGAGGCTCGGGGTCACCCTCGAACGCCGCCCCCGCCGGTGATGCGGCGCTCGTGCGCGCGTCGAGGGCGTCCAGCAGACGCTCGGCTTCATCGGCGGTGATCTTGCCGGCGGCGAGCAGGCTCAGGATCCGGCCGCGGTCTTCACTCATCATCAACACCCTTTCTCAGTGGACCGTCATGTCGACGGCCGTCGTTTCGTTGCTGAACCGGATGACGGTCCCTCGGGTCTCGCAGAGCACGGCGCACGAGCGGACCAGCAGGACGGTGTAGTGGTGATAGCGCCTGCCGCGGGCGAGCAGCACGCCGTCGACGAAGATCGCGACCAGGAGCGCCAGGGCCCCCAGTACCAGCGCGAGAGGCCACAGCAGGAACAGCGGCAACCACAGACGCACCGGGCGCCGCCTCCGGGGCGACACCACCCTCAGGTCGAGGACGAGCGGCGGGACCTTCATCGCTCGAGCCTCCGGGCGGCCTCGTCGGCCGTGATCTCGCCGCGCTCCAGCAGGTCGAGCGTGTCGTCACCCTCGGGAGGGCTCACGACCTGCTCGACCAGAGGCAGCTGGCCGACGATGCGGTTCAGGCGGTTCTTGACCGTCGGGTAGCTGATGCCGAAGGCCTTCTCCATGTCCTTGATCGAGCCGTGGCTGCGGACAAACTCGCTCACGAACACCTGGTCCTCGTAGCGCAGCCCCGCCAGAGGCGGGAGCTCGAACTCCCCCCTG
>CAYTRM010000071.1:0-9817 GCA_964440225.1 uncultured Thermoleophilia bacterium
CGGCTCTCACGGCGGGCAGCAACACGTGCTCGCCGATGGCCACGCTGAGGTCGTAGTGCTCGGCCTCGTAGCCGAAGACGCCGGACATGCCGCAGCACCCGGCGTCGAGCACGTCGAGCTCGAGTCCCGGCACGGCCGCCAGCGCCCGCTCGGTGGCCGCGGCGAAGCCGAGCGCCTTCTCGTGACAGTGGCTGTGCAGCAGGGCGCGGCCGCCGGCGCGAAAGCGCAGGCGGCCGTCCGCGGCCAGGTCGGCGACGAGCGCCAGCGCCGGGCGGCTCGCCGCGGCGACCTCCGCCACACGCGGGTCGCCGGGCAGGAGCCGCGCCCAGTCGTCGCGAGCCATGGACAGGCACGACGGCTCGACGAACAGCAACTCATCGCCGCCCCGCGAGCGCTCGTGCAAGGCGGCGAGCGCGCGCCTCGCGGACGCTCGAGCCTTGTCGATCTGGCCTGTGGACAGCGCCGTGCGCCCGCAGCAACCGACATCGGCGAGGGCCAGAGGCACACCGGCGGCCGCGAGCAGGCGGGCGAGGGCCTCGCCGACATGCGGCTCCTGGTACTGGATGAAGCAATCCACGAAGAGCGTCGCCCGCGGGCCCTCCGCGGAGAGCCGCGGGCGACCGGGGACGCGCTTCGTCAGAGGGCGTCGCGCGAACGAGGGCAGCGGCCGCTCGCGGGCGACGCCGAGCCGGCCCGCGAGCGCGCGCGCCGGCCGCATGCGGCCCAAGGCGTTCACGAGCGGCGCCGCCGGGGCGGCGAGCGCCGCGAGCCGGCGGAACTCGCCGATGCCGCGCGCCAGAAGGGGGACGCCCTCCCTCGCCCGAAGCTCGGCGAGCCACTCGACCTTCAGCGCGGCCATGTCCACGCCGGCGGGGCACTCGGTCTTGCAGGCCTTGCAGGCGATACAGGTCCCCAGCACTTCACGGAACTCGCCGGCGCCGATGGCCGCCAGAGGCACGGCCCCGCAGATCACACCCTGGAGCGCGTTCGCGCGCGCCCGGGTGGAGCGCGCCTCGTCGCGGGAGACTGCGGCGGGTGGACACATCGTGCCGGTCTGCTTCTTGCACAGGGCGGCGCCGAAGCACAGCTCCGCCGCCCGCTCGAAGCCACCCTCGGCGGCGAAGGACAGCCGGGGCTCCCAGCCTCCCCCGCCGCGATAGTCGGCGCCGTACCGCAGCGACTCCGTGAGCGAAGCCCCGTCCACCACCACACCCGGACCG
This sequence comes from uncultured Thermoleophilia bacterium, assembly GCA_964440225.1. GTDB lineage: Bacteria > Actinomycetota > Thermoleophilia > UBA2241 > UBA2241 > CAIXSE01. Next base: position 1,221 of record CAYTRM010000071.1, read on the forward strand.
AGCAGCCGCAGCGGGTCGAAGGCGTCCTTGACGGCGACCATCGCGGCGAAGAGCTCGGGGCCGAGGAGTCCGGGCAGAGACCAGCTGCGCGAGCGCCCGACGCCGTGCTCGCCCGAGATCGCCCCGTGGTACTCGGCCACCAGACGGCCCACCTCGCCGGCCAGCTTCTCCATGCACTCGATGCCGGCCGCCGACTTCTGGTCGAGAAAGGGACGGACGTGCATGCACCCGGCGGAGGCGTGCCCCGTGAACGAAGCGGACACGCCGTGAGCGGCCACGAGGCGGCGGAAGTCGGTGACGAAACCGGCGAGACGCTCCGGGGCGACGGCCGTGTCCTCGACGAACGACGCCGGGCGCGCGGCGCCGGGCGCCCCCATGAGCAACGGCAGGACGGCGCGCCGCAGCGCCGCCGCCTCGGCGAGCGCCTCCGGCTCGCCGAGCCACGCGACCGCGGTCGCGCCGAGCTCCCCGGCCAGCGCCCGCAGCCGCTCCAGGCCGGCTTGCGCTTCCTCGGCGTCGCCCTGGTACTCGACGGTCAGCATGGCCTCGTCGGCGCCGGCCAGGAGATCGGCCATGCGCGCGAACGTCGCGAGGTTCGGGGCCGCGCGCAGCGGGCCGAGATCGAGCAGCTCCACCGCGGACGGGCCCGTCGTCAGGATCGCGACGTTGGCCTCCAGGGCCCGGCGCAGCGTGGTGAAGGTGAGCGCGGCGCCGGTACGCGCCGCGGGACGCTCGTCCAGGAGGACGTCGAGCTCCGTGAAGAGCAGCAGCGTCCCCTCGGACCCGGCGGCCAGCCGGCCGAGATTCGGCTGCGGCGCGAGCAGCTCACGCAGGTTGTAGCCGCAGGTGCAGCGGCGCGTCTCGGGAAACCCGCCGGAGATGGGTCCGCGATACCGCTCGCGCACCCGGTCGAGCGCCGCCGCGAGCCTCGCCGCCGCGGGCCCATGCAGCCCGGCCGGCAGATCGCCCCCGGCGCACTCCCCCAGCTCGACGGCCTCGCCGCCGGCGAGCACGCCGGCGACCCGGCGCACCTTGTCCTTGGTCTCACCGTAGACGATCGAGCGCGAACCGGAGGAGTTGTTGCCCACCATCCCGCCGATGGTCGCCTGGTCGACCGTGGATGTGTCGGGGCCGAACTCGAGGCCGAACTCCGCCGCGGCGGCGTTGAGCGACGCCTGGACTACGCCGGGCTCGACTCGGGCGCGGCGCCCGTCCGCGTCGACCTCCAGGATCCGGTCGAGCTTGAAACAGTCGACGGTGACGCCGGGGCCGATGGCCTGGCCGGCCAGGCTCGAGCCCGCGCCGCGGGCGACCACCGGCATCTCCAGCTCGCCGGCCACCGTCGCGACCGCGGCGAGATCGTCGCAGGAGGCCGCCACGACGACGACCTCGGGCACGACCCGATAGCCGGATGCGTCCGTGGAGTAGAGCCATCGCCTGAGCGGCGAGGTGGAGACCTCGCCGCCGACGACACGCCGCAGGCGGGCGGCGGCGCTGCGGCCCTGGTCCGACAGCGCCGGGATGCGGTGTCTGGTGCTCACGGGCCCAAGGATACCGCCCCGCGAGCAGGGATGGGCGGCCTCAGGAGCCGGCGGGGCTGACCGCGGCGCCCCGGCGCAGAGCCGCCGCGGTCACAGACCGCCCGGGCTGAACGCCGGCAGCCAGCGCGAGAGCCGCTCCAGCACGCCGAGCATCATCAGCACGCCGAACACCACGAGCAGCGCGCCGGCGGTGACCTGCACGGCTCGGTAGTGCCGCTTGATCCACGCCAGCCGGGCGGTCATCCAGTCGAAGGCGAGGGCGGCCAGCACGAAGGGAACGCCGAGGCCGATCGAGTAGACGAGGAGGAGCAGAGAGCCGTCGACGGCGCTCTGGCTGGTCGCCGCCATCGACAGGATGGCGCCGAGCACGTAGCCGACGCACGGCGTCCAGCCGATGGCGAGAGCGGCGCCGGTGAGAAAGGCGCCGCCGGCGCCGGCGCGCTTGGGCGCCACCTTGAGGACGGGCTCCGGCAGCTTGAGCACACCGGCCACGACGAGGCCGCTGACGGCGATGAAGGCGCCGGCCGCGATGGTCAGCGCCTCCCGGTACTGGAGCAGGAGCCGGCCCACGCCGCCGGCGCCGGCTCCCATCACCATGAAGACGAGCGTGAACCCGGCGACAAAGAGAAGCGAGGTCCACAGCAGGCGGCGGCGCTGACCGGCCAGCTCGTCCACACCGACGCCCGAGATGAAGGACAGATAGACCGGCAGCAGCGGCAGCACGCAGGGCGAGACGAACGAGAGAAGCCCCGCCGCAAAGGCGAGACCGATCGCCGTCAGGCTGAGAGAGGTGATCTCCGCGGCGATCATGCGCGGCGGGAGAAGGCGAGACGCCGGGCGATGATCGTCACTGCGCCTTGGCCAGAGACGCGCTGAACTGGTCGGCGCCCGCCGCGCCGATGATGCGGTCCTTCTCCTGGCCTTGAGCGTCGAAGAAGATGGTCGTCGGCACCCCCGTGATGCCGTACTGGGCGCCGAGACTGTTGTCGTCGATCACCAGCGGATAGCCCATGCCGTACTCGGCCATGAAGGCGAGGGCGTCGCTCTCGGTGTCGTTGACGGCGATCCCGACGACCTGGGCGTCCGTCGCGCCGCGGGCGAACTCGGCGAGGTCCGGAGCCTCGGCCTGACACGGCCCGCACCAGGAGCCGAAGAAGTTGACCACGAGCGGCTTGCCGGCGTAGTCGACCACGGAGAACTCCGACGCGGCCAGGACCTCGACGTCGCCGCCCGAAGTCGTCTCCGTCGTCGCTCCGTCGTCGCCGCCGCACGCGGCGAGCGCCAGCATGGCGACCGCGACGGTGAGAACGACGGCGATCGCTGCCTTCGACTTGGTGGTCTTCATCCCGTCCCCTTGTCGGTCGTGGGCCCGGGCAGTACGCTCGGGCGGGTCATCTCGCGCATGAGCTTACCCGGCGATGCGGTGTTTGCTCCGCCGCCGGACGGGCGTATAATACCCCCTAGGGTATGTTGTCCACCACCTCACAGGAGGATCATGGCGTCGTACGATCTGGTCTGCGATTCCTGCGGGCACGAGTTCGAAGTGTTCCGGCAGGGCTTTTTGAGAGATGAAGACCGAGTCTGCCCGGACTGCGGGAGCGAGGAAGTGCGCCAGCAGTTCTCGAGCTTCCTGAGCGGCATTGGAGGCGGCTCGGGCGGCGGCTGCTCGGTACCGACCGGCAGCCCCTTCGGCTGAGGCTGATATCCGCGGCGCGGTCGCGCCGCCCGATGCAGCCGTGTCGCCCGACGAGGCGACGGCTTTCCACGAACGCCCGCGTGCCGGTCCGGCACGCGGGCGTTCGTCGTCAGGGGGCGCCCCACTCCGGCTCCATCGCCACCGCGCTCCGCCGGGAGTAGACTGCCATCATCCGCGCACGGGACCACGGAGCGGGCAGAGCGACGGGGCCGGGTACCTGCGGGAAGGTCGGCGAGACGAAGGGGGCGACAGTGCGAAGAATCCTCTATGCGGCGGTGCTCGGGACGCTGCTCACGATCCTGGTGGCGGCGCCCGCCGGAGCGGTGGCGCCAAACGAGGTGCTGATCGGCAAGAAGCTCCAGAAGCTCGGCTTGATCCCTCAGTACGCGACGCCCGACATGGCCAGGGCCACGGTCAGAGCGATCGTCGGCGACGGGCCCCGGTACGAGCGCAAGATGCCGACGGTCAGGCGGACTCTCGAGGGCAAGCAGACCGCGGTCGGCGCGTACCTCGCGCGCCGCGCGGCCGACCCCAGCGCCACCCAGACGTTCACGACCAAGTGCCTGGTGCTGCTCGTCGAGTTCGGCGACGAATCCTGGCCGCTCGGCGCTCCCGACCCCACCGGCCCCATGACGCCGGGGCCGGCACACGATGAGATACCGGCGCCGCAGCCCGACGACAACGCCACCTTCTGGCCCGGCGACTTCAGCCCGATGCACTACCAGCAGATGATCTTCGGCAACTCGTTCGCGATCTACGACGAGAGCGGCGCCCGCCGCGGCACCAGCAACGACACCGTGCGCAACTACTACCTCGAGATGTCCAAGGGCACGTTCACGCTCGAGGGCGACATCGGCGAGTGGGTGCGACTCGACAAGCCGGAGTCGTGGTACGGCGCCGACAGCGAGCCCTGGGTGTACACCGACGACCTCACCGGCGACGTCTACCGGGTCGCGCAGGACGCGGTGGTCAAGTTCGCCGAGGAGAACCCGGGCTTTCCCTGGGCCGACTACGACAACGAGAACCCCTACGGCATCAGCGGCGGCTCCTTCTATCAGCCGGACGGCATCATCGACCACCTCATCATCGTGCACGCCGGCAGCGACCAGTCCGCCGGGGGGGGCGCCCAGTGGAGCGACGCCATCTGGGCGCACTCCTGGGGCATCCTCGCCAACGACGGCGACGGCCCCGGTGGCTTCCCCGGCCAGATGGTCCCGGGCACCGAGGGCCAGGGACCCGAGGGCACGGGCATCTGGGCCTTCAACTACACCATCGACCCCGAGGACTGCGAGACCGGGGTGATCAGCCACGAGTTCGGTCACGACCTCGGCCTGCCCGACGAGTACGACTACATGGGCGTCACCGGCGACGCGTCGTCCGGCTTCTGGACGATCATGGCGAGCGGCTCGTGGCTCGGCCGCGAGTGGGGCCTCGGCACCAAGCCGGCGCCGATGAACGCGTGGGACAAGTACGCCCTGGGCTTCATCACGCCCAAGGAGGTCAAGCGCGGCAAGACGGCCACCGTCAAGCTGCAGCCGGCGGCCACCGGATCGGCCCGGGCCAGCGGCGTCAAGATCCTGCTGCCCAAGCGCAAGCACAGCATCCAGCTGAGCGGCAAGGACGGGGCCACCGAGTGGTGGTCGGGGATGGGCGACGACATCAACAGCACCCTCACCTCGGCGGCCAGGTGGACGGTCCCGGCCGGCGACGCCACGCTGAGCGCGCGCGTGTGGTACGAGATGGAGACCGGCTACGACTACGGCTACCTCGAGGCGTCGGACGACGGCGTCAAGTGGGAGACCGTGGAGAGCCCCGGCAACACGGTCGCGGCGCCGGCGGGCTTCGGCCTCAACGGCATCGACACCGAGAACTGGGCGACGCCGATCGAGTACGACCTCTCGCCCTTCGCCGGGCAGGACGTCTACCTGCGCTTCCGCTACCGTACCGACGCGGGCGTCGCCTGGCGCGGATGGGAGATCACCGACGTCAAGCTCGCGGGCGCGTCCATCCCGGTGGCGGCCTTCGTCCGCGACGGCTGGTCGCGCGTCGACGGTGTGTACACGGTGATGAGCGAGAACTACTACATCGCCGAGTACCGCACCTACGGCGGGTTCGACGCCAGTCTCAAGAACTGCTACCAGTGGAACAACGACTACTGGAGCTGGGTCGACTGGTTCGCGTACAACCGCGGCCTGCACCTCATCTACCGCGACACCTTCTACCAGGACAACGACGTGGCGGCCCACCTGGGCCGCGGCGGCTGGATGGTCGTCGACGCCCGGCCAAAGCCCGACGGCGTCGCCTACAACGGCTCGTTCGGGTACTGGCGGCCGCGCATCCAGGTCCGCGACGCGTCGTTCAGCCTCAGGCCGACCAAGACGCAGACCATCTACTTCCGCGACTACGACAACGGCGTCGACGTCGGCGAGCGCACGGCGCCCGGCAAGCTCGCCCAGCCGTGGTTCAAGGACTCGAAGACCTACTGGTACGCGGACGCTCCGGAGGCGGGGGTCAAGATCCCCAGAAACCTCGGCGTGCGCATCAAGGTCAAGTCGATGAACTCCTCGCGCATGACGATCTGGATCGACAACAAGAAGTGATCCACGGTCGCGTGACGCGATCGGACGGGCGGGGCGCCGTGCATGCGGCGCCCCGCCCGTCCCTTTCGGGGCGCGCCCGGCGAGCCCGCGCCGCGCCCGGCTGATAGCATCGCGGCATGCGCATCCTCGTCACCGGCGGAGCCGGCTACATCGGCAGCGTGATCGTCGCGCGCCTCGCCGCGCGCGGTCACGAGGTCGTCGCCTACGACGACCTCTCACGCGGGCACGCGGCGGCGGTCACCGGCGGCGCCCGGCTCGTGCGCGGGGACATCCGCGACGCGTCGCGGCTCGCCGCCTCCCTGCGTGACGCGCGCGCGGACGCCATCATCCACATGGCGGCCCTCGCCGAGGTCGGCGAGTCGGTGGAGCACCCGGAGCGCTACCGGGACGTCAACGTCGACGGAACGGCCGCGGTCATCGCAGCCGCGGCCGAAGCGCGTGTCGGCCGTCTCGTCTTCAGCTCCACCGCCGCGGTCTACGGAGACCCTCGGCGCACCCCGATCGACGAACGCGACCCCCTCGCCCCCACCAACCCCTACGGCGAGACCAAGCTCGCCGGCGAGCGGCTGCTCGAGCAGGCGCGCGCGGCCGGGACGCTCGCCTTCACCGCCCTGCGCTACTTCAACGCCTGTGGGGCCGTGGAACCGGGCGGCGAGGACCACGACCCCGAGTCACACCTGATCCCTCTGGCGCTCCGCGCGGCGCGTGACGGCGCCGCCATCCGCGTCTACGGCGCCGACTACCCGACCGACGACGGGACCTGCGTCCGCGACTATGTGCATGTCGCCGACCTCGCCGCAGCGCACATCGCCGCGCTGGAAGCGCTCCCGGCCACCCAGGGCGCGTTCAACCTGGGTACCGGCGACGGCGCCTCGGTGAGCCGTGTGCTCGACGTGGTCGAAGAGGTGACGAAGCTGCCGCTGCGGCGGCACCGGGTCGAACGCCGGCCGGGAGACCCCCCGGAACTCCTCGCGAGCAACCGCAGAGCGCAGGAACGCCTGGGCTGGAGGCCGGAGAAGAGCCTGCGGGACGCCGTCGCCTCGGCGTGGGACTGGATGCGCGCTCACCCGCAGGGGTACGAGCGCGGCTGAGCCGCGACGGCCGTGGGTCAGGCGACCGAAGCGGAATGCGGGGCAAGCGACTCGAGCGTCACCGTACCCAGCACGTCCATCAGCTGCTCCTGGGCGCGCAGCCACGACCGGTGAGCGCTGCACGACGCGCTGCGCTTGCACTCCTCCGGCGACAGGACACACTGGTTGAGCGATATCGGACCATCGACCGCCTCGATCACATCCTGCATGGTGATCGCCGACGCGGGGCGCGCCAGGGCGAAGCCTCCGTGCGCGCCACGCTGCGACACGGCGAGACCGGAGCGGACCAGACTCTGGAGGATCTTCGCGAGAAAGCTCTCGGGTATGTCCTGCGCCTCGCCGATCTCGTGCAGCGACGCGACCCGGTCGTCCGGGATACCGGCCAGATACGTCGTCGCTCTGATCGCGTACTCGGCGCCGCGGGTGAGCTGCAGTCCCATGATCCTTCGCTTTCGTCTGTAGACCGGACAGAAATGGTCTTATTCAGCCTATCCTCAGAGGAGCCCGCAGGTCAAGCAGCGGGTCCCGCGCGTTAAGCACGGGTTAAGGTTGGTTAGGCGTCGCCGGGATGTCCGCCGATACCGCCGCTGTGCGGGCAAAACCCGGTCGTCCGCCGGCGGGGCGAGTGCTATCCTGCCGAGGAGTCCCCGCCCGCGTGATCCCACGGAAGGACGAGCCTCGACAATGAGACGATCAGCGGCACTCATCGCCATAGGAGCCGCCGTCGCGGTGGCCGCCGGCATCGTCGCCGTCGGTATGGCGTCGGGCGGCGCCGACGGCGCCTCGGGCACGACGGCGGGCGAAACGGCTCTTGAAGACTCGCTGCCGTCCGGGCACCCGAGCATCGCCGCCACGGACGGACCCGAGCCTGCGGAGACCGGCGCGGACGACGTCGGGCGCAACATCGAGCGCCTCGAGGAGGCGAGCGCGGCCGACCCCGACGACGTCGGTCTCCTCCTCGACCTCGGCGACGCCTACTTCCTCGGGCGGCGCCTCCCGCAGGCCGAACGCGCCTTCACTCGCGCCCTGCGCGAGGACCCGGACAACACCACGGCCACCGTGCGCCTGGCGATGGTGTGGCACGCCCGGGGCGACACGGCGCGGGCAAGAGAGACTCTGGAAGCCGTGATCGCCGCGCATCCCGAGCAGCAGGAGGCCCACTACTCCATGGCCATCGTCTCATTCTCCGAAGGCCGGGTGGACCAGGCCAAGGACGAATGGAAGGCCGCGGCGCGCATAGACCCCGACTCGACGATCGGCCTGCGTTCGCGGAGCTTCGTCGACCTCCTGGAAGACCGCCGGTCCTCGACGCCCGACGCCGGCGACTGAGCCGTCGCCGCTCCGGCGGGTGAGAGCCGGGCCGGGCAGTCTCTAGCGCACGAGTTCAAGACGTGGATTCGGCCGGTGCACGCGTCCGACCTTGGCGCACGGACGCCCCTCCAGTCGCACCACGTCGGCGGTGAAGTCGGTGGCGCCGCGCAGCAGGCTGCTGCCGACGCCGTAGGCATCGGCACCGAACGTGAGATCAGTGCCAATTGGTCGGGAAAGGTATGCTTCACCGGTTCCTCGTACCACATCAAGTTGCAGTCCTCCAGCTCCCGTCCCACGACGATGGCCTCCGAAGCCTCCATCCTTCCGTGACAGTCGATGGCCAGATCGATCTCATCGC
>CAYTRM010000072.1:0-9759 GCA_964440225.1 uncultured Thermoleophilia bacterium
TGCGAAAGCGGGAGTCGCGGAGCTTGAGGACCAGCGTGCGGGCCGCGTACCCCTCCCGGCGCAGGCCGCTGGCCACGCGGTCGGCAAGGTCGAGCAGGGTCGCCCGGAGGAACTCGGGATCCGCGGAGTCCCGGGCGAAGGTCACTTCATGACCCAGGGACTTGGGCGCCGGGCGCTCGCTGCGCACCGGCGAGTCGTCACCGCCGAAGGCGGCCTCCTTGAGCCCGGCGGCGCCTCTGGCGAACTCGGCCTCGAGCGCGGGCAGCGGCGCGTCCTGCAGCTCGCCGACGTTCGTGATGCCCAGCGCGCTCAGCCGCTTGACGGTCACCGGGCCGATGCCTGAGATGGCGCCCACCGGCATCGTGCGCAGCCGGCCGTGCAACCTGACGAGGCCGGAGGCGGCGCCTCAGCGCCGCCTCCGGCCCGATGGACAACAGGGCAAGGCGGGACTCTTCCGGTGCCCTGTCCGAGCATCCTGCCGCATTGTCAGTCGCCGACCATGGATGCCTGCCCACGCGGAACGGTGACGAGCGGCGATTCCGGCCTGCCCGCTCGTGACTGCAGCGCCGGTACTGCGGCGGGTCCGAACTTCGCGCGAATGCGCCTCAGGGCCGTCAGGAGGTCCTCGTAGGCGCCCTGCGCCTGGCGGGCGGCGGCACGGTAGCGCATCGCCTGGTAGCTCTTGAGGGACTGGGTCGCTTGCCGGTCCGCCTTCCTCAGAAGCCCACGGACGTAGCCGCGGTGGCCACTGAGGATGATGCGTCCCAGCACTCCGTTGGACTGGTTCATGTACACCGCAGTCATGCTCCGCGCCGCGTTGTCGTAGTCGAACTGCGAGAAGTCCCAGTTGAGGTCGATATACGACATCATCGAGTTCACCTCGGAGCCCGTCCACATGTAGTACGTGGCGCCTCGCGGCATCCGTCGATTCTCAATGTCGTCGTGCGGGTGGTCGAGGCCCATGTTGTGGCCGAACTCATGGATCAACGAGGTCGTGAGCCCGTAGCCCGCCGCGGAGCGCTCGACAGGCGTCGTGAACACCCAGGTGATGGGCAGGCTTGTCGACGGATCGGCCATCGACATCCCGAAGGTCCAACTCGCGTCGGCGTCGGGGAGACTGAACGCCAGTGCCGGGATCTGGAACGCGCCGCTGCCCGAGTCGACCAGCAGCGGCAGGTGCCGGCGCACATAGATCAGCAGGTCGCCGAGGGGAGTATCGTTATCGGGAGCCCCGGGGTAAATCGTCTGCGACAGATCGGTCATGCCCGAGTACCACCAGTACATCCAGGACCGGTAGGCTGCGTGCGCCTCAGTGCCCGCGGGGTCGGGGGGGCTGAGTCTCTGCGTGGAGACGGAGAAGCGGCGCCAAGGCTCCAGCCGCTGCAGATGCCTCACCACGTATGCGGGGCGCATCCAGTCCGCGCCCTCGGACGCGGGATCCAGATCGAAGAGGGTGAGCGCCATCTGGATCCTCCGTGGGATTCGGGTCTGCGACAGCGCCACGCTCCCGCCGTCTCCCTGGCCAACGCCATTGCTCGTGAACAGGCCGCGCACCGCGACGTCGCCGACCAGCTTGGCGGCGTCTGCGGTGAGGTCGTCGAACGGGCGGTAGCCACTCATGTTGCCGTACTCCCAGACGGGAGGCACGCGGTAGGACATTGCGCCCTGCGCCGGCGGAGGGCCAGGCACGAGCGGCGAGGCGACGCGCTGGTCGTCGACGTTCCAACTTCCTGTGTAGCCGTCCGGCCCCGCGGAGAGATCGCAGAACCAGACACGCTTGACCTTGAGGCTCGGGTCCTGCGGGTCGTCAGGCGCTGTGCCGCCCCAGGCGATCACTCTCGTCCGGTCCTGGTCAACACCGAAGTTCACGTCTGTGTCGGGATCCGGTTCGTTCGTCTTGTCGTACACGTGGAAGCGGAAGTCCGGTCGGCCGTACCAGTTGATCAGGACGACAGTGTACTGGCGCCGGTCCACGCCCAGGCGCACGAGGTTATTGCCGAGCCACCTCTCCACGCTGGGAGCGTTGATCGAGCAGTTGGACGTGACGTCCTGGGAGGCGTGGACCTGGGCGTTGTACGCCTCCTGCCACGATGTCAGCGGCTGGTCGACGGCGATGCTGCCGAGGTAGCCGAAGAACCGGTCCTGGAACGCCGCGTCGGCCCAGACGGTATTGTAGTGGTAGGCGAACTCGAGAGACTCGCCATACGGCTGGAAGTCCGTCGGCAGGGCGGCGAGCAGCCGGGCCTCCTCGATCTCCGCCGCGCCGCTGCCGGGCGTGAAGCCGATCATCACGACGTTGATCGCGAGGTCCTGCGAAATCGTGGTCGCCCCTGCCGGCTCCAACGTGGTCCAGGTGCGCGCAAGGGCCACTTGCGTGCTCAGCAACAGGCAGAGAAGGACTCCCGCCAGCAGGAGCAGCAGTACGTTGGCCTTCGTGCGAACGGGCCGCCCCCGGGAGGCGCCTTCGCGCCGCGCGCACTCAGGTGCCTTGCCCAGTGTTCGTGAGCTCCTCATGACTGACACGTCCTTCCTCCGTCGCTTCATTGGTCACTTCCACAACTGCTGCCATCCCCAGACGTTGCCAGCGCCGCCTCGTGTGTCTCTGACGAGAGACTGCGCTCCTCGCTTGTCAGAGGAGATCCGCCAACGCGCTCTCGGCGATGTCGGTCCCGTCGGCCTTCCCGCGGCTCATCGCATCGCTGAGTGCAGCGTGCCTCGCTTCCATGCATGTCAACGCCGGCGCCCCGCACTGCGCGACCTGGCCCGCAACGTGTCGGCTGCGACGCGCCCGCTCGCGCACGCCCCGCCAGTGTGCGAGTGCGCGAGGTAGTCGCCGGCGAAGACCAGATCAGGTCTGCGCAACTCGTCTTGTCCGCGGAGGAAGGTCGCTAGCCTGGTGGGATAGCCGTACGGGAACTTGGGAAGCATCTCGTCCCACCACTGCTCCGCGACTTCGACAGTGTGCTCATCGAGGCTGGGGTAGCGAGCCTTGGCGTGCGGGCGCACGAAGGCCTCCAAGCCAACGCCGTCGGCAGCGAGGTACTCCTCCACGGCGGCCGGACTCAACTCGCAATAGACCTCCGGCACCTCTCCCACGTCCTTGCGTCCGCCGGGGTACTGACCGTAGAGAGCGAAGGGAGACGGATGCGAGCGCGCGTAGAAGGCCTCCACGTATGCTGGCGAGTCCCTAAGCACATAGTGGACCACGCCCACTCGGCTGTACTCGACGCCGTCGAGGAAGGCTCGCTCCCAAGGCTCGAGATCGACTACGAGCTCCCTCGCGGCCGACGCCGTGGTCGCGACGACAACCGCATCGACCTCCAAGGTTTCGTCGCCGTTTGGCCCGTGCGCCTCAACCAGGCGCCCCCCGCCCTCTCGCGGACGCACCGCGCGCGCCTCCACTCCGGTGCGCACGTCCAGCCGACGCGCAAGCTCGGTCGTCAGGACATGCACGCCGCCGTCGAAGGTGAAGATGCCCAGCCGGCGGCCTGTGTGCGCCAGCAGCGAAAGCAGGTAGGCGCGACTGATCTCCTCCGGCTCCCATGACCAGTTGGCCCGAAAGAACGGCTCCAGATAGTTCTCGAGGAAGTCATCGCCGACGAGACGGCGGACATAGCTAGACACCGATTCGGTGTCGAGCCCGCCGCCGTCGCCAAGAAGATTGGGATCGGTCGTCCGTCGCGCTCTGAGCACGCCAGGGAGCAGGCAGGCAAGACGGGCCTTGCTCGCCGCACCTAACGCCGGTGAGCGCAGCAGCTGGAGGGGTCCCCGGCTGGCATCCGCCGAGAACACGGCATCGCGCGTGTGGATGGTCGGCGCCTCTCCCTCCGGAAGCCACTCGATCCGCCGCTCCAGCCCGAGGTGACGGATCAGCGCCATCATGTCGGAATAGAAGTTGAAGAGCACAGTGGCACCGGTCACCACCTTAAGCGAGCCGATCATCGAGTTGCTCATGCGACCGCCCGCCTGTGGCGATCGCTCGAGCACCGTCACGCGCCAGCCCTCGTGCTGTAAGCGATACGCCGCCGTGAGTCCGGCGATGCCGGCGCCAATCACAATCGCGCTCCCAGTGATGGACGCTCTCAGTCCGCGCTCGGTTTCTGTGAAGACATTCATGTCAACTGCCCTCCAGCTACAGAAGATCCGCGAACGCGCTCTCGTCGATGTCGGTCTCCCCGGCCTTCTTACGGCGGAGCGCATCGGTGAGCGCAGCGTGCTTCGCCTTGTTCATCGGTTGCAGCACGGCCATGAGCCCGACGAACAGGCAGAAGGCGGCCGGGCCGACGGCCATGATCAGTCGGATTGCCGACATCGCGCTGCTCGACAGTGTCTCTGCGTCGGGGTCGTAGCCTGCCTGCCCGAGGATCACGCCGACGAGCCACACGGCGAGCGCCGTGGCGAGCATCTGCAGCAGCGTGATGACGCTGTAGAAGAGGCCCTCACGCCGCTGACCGGTCTTGTACTCGTCCACCTCGGTGACGTCCGGGATCGCCGCCCACGTGAAGATGATGGCGCCGGCGAGTGTCGCACCCCATACGCCCTGCAGGATCCAGAACAGCCACATCCGGCTGGGATCGCAGGCCAGGAACCCGAGGAAGCCGGCGGCGGCGACAAGCTCGGTGATGAGCAGTCCCGCGCGCTTGCCTACCCGCACGGCGAGTCGCTCGATGAACGGGATGGACACCAGGCCGACGACGTTCACAATGAGGAAGGCGAGCGCCATCTGGTTGTCGCTCAGGCCCAGCTGATACGACATGAAGTAGACGGTGATCGCGTAGGCGATGCCCCCGCCTGCGTAGGCGCCGACGAAGGTGGCCGCGGCGAAGTGGAACGAGCGATTGTGCGCAGTGGCGCGCCACATGTCGCGGAGGTGGAGCGTCGTGTTCTCAGGGTAGAGCTCACGGCCGCGCGTCGCGCCCCACGCCCACAGCACCGCCGGCACGCACGTGACGGCGAGCACGGCGACCATCGCCGACCAGCCCCAAGCGTCGCTGCCCAGGCGCTCGCCGAACCAGCCGGCGAGGGGCAGGGCGGCGACGCTGGCGACGATGTACGCCCCCTGGCTCCACGCCGAACGGAAGGAGACCAGCCGGCTGCGGTCGTCGTAATCCGGCGTCATCTCCGCGGCGAGCGCGGTCAGCGGCACCTGCTGCATGGCATAGAACAGCGCCCACAGGCACCCCATCGCGGTCAGGTACGCAAAGGTCGCCGTGCTCCCCAGGCCCCAGTCCGTGAACATCAGCCACACGGCCACTGCCAGCGGCACCGAGGCGATGAGCAGGAACGGGCGCCGGCGGCCGGACTTCCACTTGACCCCGTCAGTCCAGACACCAACCGGCAGCGTGACGATCCCGGCGAACAGGGTCACGATCAGCACTACCGTGCCGGCGGCTCCGGCGCCGATGCCGACGACGTCGGTCATGAAGAACAGAAAGAACGTGCTGAACAGCGCGTAGACCGTGCTCCCCGCCCACTCACCGGCGCCCCACCCCAGGGCGACGCGGGTGGGCAGCTTCGTGACGGCGCTATGTGGAGCAGCAGCGTCCAGGTCATCGAGCCCGACGGCGACGGCCGCCTGCTCCCTCACTTCCATGGCTCCCCCTTACATCTCAGTTGCTGTGAACGTGCCGGCTACTCGTCGAAGGGACCGATGGTGCCGGTCTTGAGCAGCAGCGCGTCGACCACGTTGGGCGCGACTGCTCCAGCAGACGCACCCCCGTCGAAGTCGAGGGCGGCTCCGGTGATGAAGGCGCTCTCGTCGGACACGAGGTAGTGGAACAGCCCGGCAATCTCCTCGGAACGCCCCATGCGGCCGAGAGGATTCAGACAGGCGGCGATGGCCGCTTCGCCCTCTCCCGAGCTCAGATAGGGCGTCTCGAACGGGCCGATGACGACGCTGTTGACCCTAATCTTGTCCGCCGCCAGCTCCAGCGCCGCGCTTTTCGACAGCGCGAGGATCGCCGCTTCCGCCGCCGCATGGGCTGCGAGGGTGGCCGCTCCCGTCCGCGCCGTGCTGGCGACCACGGTCACGATGCTCCCCCCCCTCGTCATCAGACGCGGGGCATGCTTGAGGATCCAGAGCACGCTCAGAGCGTTCGCGGACAGCTCGCGCTGGAACCCGGCCAAGTCAAGAGCGTCGATCGGGGTCTCGCTCGCTGCCGCCTCGCTCCCGGCGGTGCAGATCACAGCGTCCAATCTCCCGTACTCCGCGGCGACCTCGCCTAGCAGTCCGCTTACCTGCACCTCGTCGACGGCATCGGCGCGCCGGTAGTGCACACGCTCCGTCTCAGCCAGGGTGCCGATGCTCTTGCGGTCCACCGCCACGACCTCGGCCCCCTGCGCGGCGAATCGTGCGACCGCGGCGCGACCATATGGATGCCAGGCGCCGGTGACGACGACGACCTTGTCCTGCACCGAGAAGCTCACGATGCACCTCCCGGGGCGGCATGCCCAGAGATGGTGGTGACGCCGTCGAGGAGGGCCATCATTTCAGCGACGACGTCGGCGTCGGCTGGGAGGTCGTAGGAGATCGCCTCCTCGGGGCAGACGTCGGCGCAGCGGCCGCAGCGAATGCAGATGGATGCGTCGATTTCGGCGCGCTCGGATCCTTGAGCGATGGCGTTGACGCAGCAGACCTCGTCGCGCGAACAGGTCCCGCAGAGCTTGCAGGCATCGCTGATGTGCGCCACCAGACCGGGGACCGGCTTGAACTTGCGGCGGAAGCGGGCCGTGCCCTCCCGCGCGCTGAGGCGCAGGTCGCAGTGGCAGTAGTCGCAGAAGCAGACCGCGAGGCCCTCGTTCTGCCGTCCGCCCCACATGGTGATGTCCCACTCCCAGGCGAGCGTCGGCACCAGGCCCGCAGCAATGGCCCTGCGGATATGCGCGAGGCCCTCCTCCACGTCCGCCGTGCGCCCGTCCTCACGCGGCGCGCCGCGGGCAGCCTCGCCGAGGAAGAGACAGCCGATGTCCTGGGGGAAGTTCTCGCATCCGAACGACGACCTGCAGACACAGCCGTGGATGACCACGGTGTGGCAGGCTTTGCGCGCAATCGGCTCCAGCAGCGTCATGGCCAGGTCGAAGGGGTCGCGCGTACCGTCTGTGTTGACCTTGAACACGTGCCGGGTCGGCAGCAGCCAGTAGTAGGCGTCATCGTGGATGAGGAAGCCGGTCGTGGCGATCCGATGGCCGAGCATCGGGATGTGCGTGACCCTGCACTGTGCTGGCAACGACGCCATCTCGTCGGCGAAGGCCGCAGCGACTGAGCTGCTGCCCTCCGCCTTGACGCCATCCGATTGGGCCGCGCTCTCACTGTCGCTCATATGCCGTCCCCTCCTACGAGTGAGTCCCTGGAGCAGCACAGTACAACGAACGTTAGGTGTATGCAACGGTCGTTAGGTCTGTTCCCTGAACCGCTGTACAATCGGGATCGTGGATATGGCCTCGCCCTTGATCGCTGATCCGCTGCTGGAACTGCCCGCCGCCGGACGACGGCTGGTGGCTGTGGCGAAACGCATCCTCCGCTCGAAGGGGTGGCAGGCGCTGACGGTTGGCGCCGTGGCGGGAGCCGCCGGCCTGGACAAGTCGGCGATTCGCTACTACTTTGGGAACAAGGACGGACTCGTCGCGGTGCTCGTCGAGTCGGTCATCCACGATGAGAACGCCGGCGAGCTGGCCCGGCTCGAGCAACTGCAGAACACTGATGACCGGCTGACCGTCCACCTCAGGCAGCATCAGATGTCCGCTGAGAGCCTGGACGCCATCACCTTCTTCGAGCTCGTACCGGTGATGCTGCGTCGCGAGCCGCTCAGGGAGCGGCTCGCGAGCTGGTATGAGTGGTACCGCAAGGCCGACGCTTGGGCTCTTGCACTGGACAAGACGCAGGCGGATCTAGCCCTTGGGCTTGCCTCCCTGCTGGAGGCGGTGACGGACGGGCTGACGATCCAGTCCCTCGCGGACCCGTCCATGAATCTGGACGCGGCGTATTTCCTATGGCATCGGATGATTTGCCGCGCTCTGAGTCGGTCCCACGATGCGACCAGTGGACTCGCAGCTCTCCCGACCGACCCCGGTGCCCTTGTGGGCGGAGGCGATCGCCGCCCCCCGCGAGCGCCACTGTGCAAGGACATGCCGGTGGTCCCTGACCCCCTCCTGGACCTCTCTCCGTCGGGCCGGCGTCTTGTTCAAGAAGCGAAGAGAACTCTCGTCAACAGTGGCTGGTCGGGGTTGAGCGTGGGCGCGATCACCTCAGCAGCGCAGCTGGAGAAGCCGGCCGTCAGCTACTACTTCGGCAACAAGGCCGGCCTCGTTGTTGCCCTCGTCGAGTCGATCATCCACGACGAGAATGCGGAGGAACTCAGCCGCCTGCATGACCTCGGGGACGGCAGGAACGCGCTCGACCTGCACCTCGAGGCCCGACGGGCGGACGTGCACTCGCACGACTCCGTCATTGCTTACTTCGAGCTGGTGCCCAATCTCCTTCGTGACAGAGCGCTGCGCACGCGGCTAGCCAGCTGGAACCGCTGGTACTGCGAGGTTGATGAGTGCATCTTCGCTCTTGCGACTGGCCGTCAAGCCGCCGAATTCGGAGATCTGGCGTTGCTCACCGAAGCTGTCACGGATGGGCTCTCTTTGCAGCTCGCCGCTGATCCAGAGCTCGATATCGAACGCGCCCACCAGCTCTGGGAAGGGACGCTGCGGAGGGAGCTGGCGCACTGGTCGGAGCCAATTCGCGGATGTGACCAGACACCAAAGAGCGTGATTAGCAGCTAACCGCTGCGCGACGGCACGCCTGGAAACGGCACAACCCGCCAGCCGGCCTTGCGCAGCTGCGCCACCTGCAGGTCATCCAGCACCACCCGGCGGAGGTCCACGAGCGGGTAGCCATCGACGCCGTAGCCGACGCTCTCCACCGTCGGCGCCTCGACGTCCGCGAGGATCTCGACGCCCTCACTGGCCGCCGCCAAAGCGACCTCATGAGGGGCTAGCATTGCTAGCCGAGAATTGTCTGCGGAACCGGGGCAACTTCAACTCCAATTTCAAGGGGGTCCAAGCGGGTCTCAGGCCGCGCGAAACCCCTGCTTCTGAGCGTGAGCAAGGTGGTGGACCGCAGGGGGCTCGAACCCCTGACCTCCGCCGTGCAAACGCATACACTAATCTGCTAAGAAGTGCTGCTGAGCGTCACCAGATACGCCCGCAAGCGTGAAGCTCGAGGCCAGAGTGCCGGGGGGTGTCGCCACTCGCCACCTGTAGATGCTCCGTTCGTTTGCCGGGTGTTGGCATGAGACGCCAAGCGCCCGCTTCCGATGATTTCGACGGGGGACGCTGGGAAGCCGCGCAGCGGGCTCCTTCAACCGGTGCCGGATCCGAAGACCTTGTCCGCCCCGAAGATGTCCGCCATCCGGTTCTTGCGGTCGACCACCTTCTGCAGGCGGGCGTCCGAGACTTCGCTCAGCGTGGGGCCGTGGCCCTCCTCGAACATGCCGGCGACGCCGAGGCGCTCGCGGTCGGCGTCGCAGTCCTCGCAGTGGCACGTGCCCTCGACGTAGTCGTCGGGCTCGGTGTACTTGCTGATCACGCCCTCGTAGTTGCGCAGGATGACCTTGCCCGGGGCGTGGCTGATGACGTAGCTCGGGGACACCGGCGTCTTGCCGCCGCCGCCGATGGCGTCGATGATGTAGGTGGGCACGCCGAAGCCGGTGGTGTGGCCGCGCAGGCTCTCGTAGATCTCGATGCCCTTGGCCACGCTGGTGCGGAAGTGCG
>CAYTRM010000073.1:0-9709 GCA_964440225.1 uncultured Thermoleophilia bacterium
GAGGGCGTCAAGTTCGCCGCGCCCGTGAGCCGCGAGGTCACGGCCGCCGACTTCAAGTACAGCTTCGAGCGCATGATGAGCGAGCCGCTCGCGCCGGCGACCTTCTTCTACGCCGGCATCGTCGGCGCCCAGGACTTCATCGACGGCAAGGCCGAGGAGATCGAGGGCTTCAAGGCCGTCGACGACTACACCGTGGAGATCACCCTGGGGAAGGCCGACTCTTCGTTCCTCATGGCCATGTCCATGCCCTTCACCTCGGTCGTCCCCAAGGAGTGGGTCGAGAAGTGGGGCAAGAAGTTCAACCGCAACCCGCTCGGCACCGGCATGTACGTCTTCGAGGAGTGGGTGCCCGGCCAGAGCATCACCATGACGCGCAACCCGGACTACTGGGAAGAGGGCAAGCCGTACATCGACACCATGGACTTCACCTTCTCGGCGAACACCTCGACGGCGTTGCTCCAGCTGCAGCGCGGGGACATCCACATCCTCGGTGACGGCGTCGCGGCGGCCGACTACGTGCGTGTCTCGAACGACCCCAAGTACAAGGACCGCATCGTCCTCGACAACCAGATCGCCTGGTACTACGTGTTCATGAACGTGCTCGAGAAGCCCTTCGACGACATGAAGGTCCGGCAGGCGGTCAACTACGCCATCGACACGGCCAAGGTTCAGAAGCTGCTCAAGGGGCAGGCCGAGGCGCTCAACCAGGTCTATCCGGCCGGCATGCCGGGACACGACGCCGAGGCGACCTTCTACACGTACGACCCGGAGAAGGCCAAGCAGCTGCTCGCCGAGGCCGGGTTCGCCGACGGCTTCAAGTGCACCTTCTACGGTCACAACGTCGACCCGTTCCCGACGCTGGCGCAGGCCATCCAGGCCGACCTCAAGGCGGTCGGCATCGACGCGTCGATCAAGCTCATGGACCGCGCCACGTACTGGGACTTCATCAGCATGAAGGGGTCCAACGCCGGCATCGGCCTGAGCGACTGGTACCAGGACTTCCCCGACCCGAGCGACTGGATCGGCCCGCTGTTCACCAACCCCATCGAGGGCGGCGCCAACTCGAGCTTCTGGGAGAGCGACCAGGTGAACGACCTCTACGCCCAGGCGATCACCGAGCTCGACGAGACGAAGCGCCTCGAGCTCTACGGCCAGATGCAGGACATCATCATGGAGGAGGCGCCGACGGCGCCGCTGTACCAGCCGGTGTGGATCGGGATGTCCACCGAGAACGTCGGCGGCTTCTACATCCATCCCGTGTGGATCCAGAACTACCAGGACTACTGGCTGACCGACGCCGCCGGAGCCGAGTGACGTGACGGCTGTGGCACGGCGAAAGGCGAGCGAGCGCAGCGGGAGAGACGATGGGTAAGTACGTCATCCGCAGACTGCTCTGGATGGTGGTGGTGCTCTTCTTCGTGAGCGTCATCACCTTCCTGCTCGCCTTCGCCGTGCCCGGCGACCCCGCCAAGAGCATCGCCGGCGTACACGCGACGCCGGAGATCCTCGACCGCATCCGCAAGGAGCTGAACCTCGACCAGCCCATCTACGTGCAGTACGGGACGTATCTCTGGAACCTGGTCCAGGGAGACATGGGCTACAGCTACGACACGCAGCTTCCGGTCGCGACGGCGATCCTGCAGCGCTTTCCGGCCACCGTGATGGTGGCCATGTTCGGCATCTTCTTCGAGCTCCTCATCGGCATCCCGGTGGGCATGACCAGCGCGCTCAAGCAGTACGGCTTCCGCGACCGGCTGTTCACGGTCCTGAGCCTGCTCGGCCTGGCCACGCCCGGCTTCTTCCTCGGGCTTCTGCTGCTGTACGTGTTCGCCTTCCAGATCCCCATCTTCCCGCTCGGCGGATACGACGGCTGGTCCCTGCAGGGCCTGGCGTACGGCATCCTGCCCGGGCTCACGATCGGGCTCGGCGGCGCCGCCTGGTACTCGAGGATGCTGCGCAGCAGCATGCTCGACATCCTCGGCGCCGACTACGTCAAGGCGGCGCGCGCCAAGGGCCTGCCCGAGCGCACCGTCGTGTGGCGGCACATCATGCGGAACGCCTGGAGCCCCATCGTCACGCTGCTCGGCATGGACGTCGGGTGGTTCCTCGGCGGCGTGCTCGTCATCGAGGTTGTCTTCGGCATCCCGGGCATCGGCAGCCAGGCCTGGAACGCCATCGGGACCCAGGACACGCCGATGATCATGGGCACGGTGCTGTTCTCGGCCATGCTCGTCGTCATCAGCAACTTCCTGGTCGACCTCGCCTACACCTGGCTCGACCCGCGCGTCAAGTACAGCTGACGCCGGGCGGTCGCACGCTCGCGGACTCCCGCGGAGTCGCACACCGTCCGCTGCCGCCGCGTCCCAGGACGCGGGGCACGGGATATGATGGGGTGGCGGGGGGCCGCCGACGGGCCCACGCATGCACCGACTGACGATGCGCACACCCAGACCCACAGATGCGTTCGGCCCCGTTCGCTCCCGGCTGCTGGCAGCCGTTGCCTTCCTGCGCGCCCGCTCGCTGCTCGTCTTCCTCTTCGGCACAGTCCTGACGATCGTCCTTCTCGTGCCGTTTCACTACATCGACCGCCAGGAGCAGTTCATCGGCGTCCCGGCGGCGATCACCTCGCTGCTCGTGGTCGGCGGCGCCATCGTCGGCGGCCCACGGGTGGGCGCCGGCCTCGCCGTCGTCGGCACCATCGTGTACGACACGGTCGTGGTCACCGATCGCTGGCTGGCGGCCGGCGGGTTCGGCACCGGCGCGGTGGTCGTCGTCTGGGTCTTCGTCGGCATCGCCGCCGGCATGCTCGGCGACCGCTACCGCGGCCAGGTGGCGCGTTCGCTGCAGCAGGCACACTCGGCCCGTGACGCGCTGGACGGCGTGCTCCAGGCCACGCCGTCGTTCCACGTTCGCGGCAACTCGCCGGCGGTCGCCAGGACGATCTCCGACGCCGCACGGCAGACGTTCAAGTGCGACCTGGTCGCGCTGTTCGCCATCGAGGGCGAGCGGCTCCGGCTCCTCGCCCGCTCGCCGTTCCTCGCGTCCACGGAGGGAGAGCGTCTTGTCGTCGAGCCGTCGCTCGAGCTCCAGCAGGAGCTCACCGACAACCTCGTACCCCGCTTCGTCGCCGACATGCGCGCGCCCGACAGCCCGCGACTGCCCCGGGCGATCACCGGCGACGCCGACCAGGTCTCCGCCATCCGCGCGCCGGTGGTGCTCGACGACGTTCCGGTGGCGCTGCTCGCGATGAGCTGGGCGCGTCGCGTGCCCGAGCCTGAGCTCGGCGAGCTCGGCGTCGTCCAGCGGTTCGCCGAGCACGCCGCCGTAGCGCTGGCGCAGGCGCAGCGGAGCGAAGCCCAGCGTGAAGTGTCCGCCCTGTACCGCCGCTTCCAGGCGAGCCTTGTGCCGGCGATCGACGACTCTCTGCCGGGCGTGCAGACGGCGGCCGTCTACAGGCCGGGCGAGCAGCGGATGCTGCTGGGCGGCGACTTCGTCGACACCGTCCTTCGCCCGGACGGCTCGCTCGCGGCCGTCATCGGCGACGTCACCGGGCACGGGCCGGACTCGGCCGCCCTGGGCGCGAGCCTCCGCGCCGCGTGGCGGGCGCTGATGCTGAGCGGAGCCGATCTCGAGAGCAGCATGCGCACCCTCAACAGCCTTACGCTGTACGAGAGTGACCGCGCGGAGCGCGCCGACCTCGGGTCCCTGCTGGCGACCGTGTGCGCCCTCATCCTCGACGACCACGACGTCGCAAGGATCGTCATTGCCGGGCACCCCATACCGCTGCTGCTCAGCGACGACGTGCGGCAGATCGACTACAGCTCGGGGCCGCTGCTCGGACTCGACGGCGACAGCACCTGGCCCCTGGTCACGGTCACGCTGGCCGAGCGCTGGGGCCTGCTCCTGTACACGGACGGCATCATCGAGGCGCGCAGCGCTCCAGGCAGCGACGTCCGGCTGCGCGCCGAAGGCCTGGCCGAGCGTGTCGCCGGCATCTGGGCCGGTGGCGGCCTGGACGCGGCGGACCTCGACGCGCTGGTCGACAGCGTGGAGTCGCAGCAGGGAGGCCCCCTGCCCGACGACGTGACCATACTCGCGCTCTGGGGACGAGCCGCTTCCGGCGACAGATCCGAGCGTCTGGGCCCGTGAGCGCGGGTTGCGCGCCGGCAGGCGAAGCTGGGCAGCCGCGCGGCGCGCACTGACCGGTCGTCGGCGCAGCACGCGCCGTCGGTAGGCCGAGAAGACCCGAACGCTGCCGGGAGACGTCGGGGCTCAATTCACGCCGGCGAGCGGTCCAGCCGGCTGACGAAGGGTCTGGCTCGGCCCGACAGCACGGCAGGAGCCGACGCCCCCATCATCACATCGCCTGCGACCTCCAGGCGAGCTGCGTTCACTTCAGCCGCTGTTCGCTGGGCGCGTCCGAGAGCAGCAGCTCCGACAGCGAACGCTGGAGCATGAACTCCAACACGGCGTACGGTCGTCGCGTGTCGAAGTCGTCGTCGATGGCCTCTTGGATCGCCAATCCGTCCACCACCGCCGTCATGAGCTCGGCAAGGCCGAGCAGCGCGTAGTGCTCGGACCACGACGTCTGATCCTCCGTCCTCAGCCAGTCAAGCTTGATACGCCGGTACCAGTCGTAGGCTCGAGCCATGCGATCCCTCAACCCCTGGTTTCGCAGTGCGTAGGGCAGAACGTCGAAGAACACGCGGAACGACCGCGACGAACTGATCGTCCGAAGGCCGTCCACAAATCGGGGAAGGCGATCGTCACTCGTGACGGAGCGCATGACGCCCGCGGCGTCCTGCTGATCGTCGCGGAAGACAGAGTCGATCATCGCCTTGACGAGCCCCCCCTTGTTGCCGAAGTAGTACTGCACCATCGCCGAGTTCTCGCCGGATTCCTGGGCGATCGCCCGTAGCGTCAAGCCGGAGAAGCCCTTGGCCACCAGGACCCGCTGCGCCGCCGCGAGTATCTTGAGGGCGGCGGGCGGCATATCCTGCCTTGGGTCACGGCTGAGAGGAGCGGTGGCGGTGACGCTGTCTGCAACGGCGCGCGGTGGAGCAGTCAACGCTCTTGCGCTCGCGTTGCCCTCTTCAGGGCTCGGGGACAAGTCGGTGACCTCCTGCTGGGGCAGGGCGCGAAGTCAGGTGCGCGGTAGCCGCCCCGGAGTTGAGATTAATCACTTGATTGATTAGACTCCATCTCGCCGCACCAATCAACCGCGAGAGAGCGACGAGAGGAATCGAGATGGCGGAAGTCAAGAGACTCGGCTACATGGTCGATGGCGAGTGGAGGCAGTCGAAGAGCGACACCTACCTGCCGATCACCGACTCCAACACCGGGGAGG
This sequence comes from uncultured Thermoleophilia bacterium, assembly GCA_964440225.1. Classification (GTDB taxonomy): domain Bacteria; phylum Actinomycetota; class Thermoleophilia; order UBA2241; family UBA2241; genus CAIXSE01. The sequence continues at coordinate 5,348 of CAYTRM010000073.1, forward strand.
TCATCGCCGAAACGCCGATGTGCACCGAGGCCGAGGTCACCGAGGCCATCGAGTCGGCCCACGCAGCCTTCGGCCCCTGGGCCAGCATGCCGGTCCAGAAGCGGACCGAGGTGCTCTTCACGTGGCGCCCGATGCTGCTCGCGAGGATGGACGAGATCGCCACCTGCGTCTCGACTGAGCTCGGCAAGAACCTCGACGAGGCCCGCGGCGAGGTCGTCAAGATCGTCGAGGCCATCGACATCGCCGTCGGCGCCCCGATGCTCTTGAAGGGCGAGTCGCTGATGAACGTGTCCACCGGACACGACACGGTCAGCTACCGCGAGCCGCTCGGCGTCTTCGCCGGCATTGCGCCCTTCAACTTCCCGGCCATGATCCCCTTCGGCTGGATGCTGCCGATCTGCATCGCCTGCGGCAACACCTTCGTGCTCAAGGCCGCCAACCCCGTGCCGCTCACGAGCCACATGCTGCTCGACATGCTGTACGAGGCCGGCCTGCCCAAGGGCGTCGTCAACATGGTGACGGCGGAGAAGGAAGAGGCCGAAGTGCTGCTCAAGCACCCGGCCGTCCGCGGCGTGAGCTTCGTCGGCAGCACGCCGGTCGGCAAGCACATCTACGCGATCGCCGCCGCACACGGCAAGCGTGTTCAGGCACAGACGCAGGCCAAGAACCACGGCCTCGTGCTCGCCGACGCCTCCCTCGAGCGCGCCGCCCGCGGCATCATCAACTCCACCTTCGGCTGCGCCGGCATGCGCTGCATGGCGCTGCCCGTGTGCGTCGTCGAGAACTCCGTCGCCGACGAGTTCATCGGCTACATGAAGCAGTTCGCCCTCGAGCGCTCGCTCGGCAACGCCACCCTGCCTGGCACCGAGCTCGGCCCGGTCGTCAGCGCTGCGCATCAGAAGTCGGTCATGAACTGGATCGACAAGGGCGTCGAAGAGGGCGCCGAGCTCATCCTCGACGGCCGCAGCGTCAGCGACCGGCTGCCGGCCGAGCTGCAGGGCGGCCACTTCGTCGGCCCGACGATCTTCGACCACGTGACCGAGGACATGGTCTGCGGCCGCGAGGAGTGCTTCGGCCCCATCCTCTTCATCAAGCGCGTCAACGACTTCGAAGAGGGCATCACGCTCATGAACCACAACCCGTACGCCAACGGGTCGTGCGTCTTCACCGAGAGCGGCTACTACTCGCGCGAGTTCGCCCGCCGCACGCACGCCGGCATGGTCGGCATCAACGTCGGCATCCCGGTGCCGGTGAGCTTCTTCCCGTTCGCCGGCCACAAGGACAGCTTCTTCGGCGACAACCACGTGTTCGGCAAGGACGGCTTCCAGTTCTTCACCGAGACCAAGTGCGTCACCACGCGCTGGTTCACGGAGGCCGACAAGAAGCAGAAGCAGGTCAGCACCTGGGAAGGCACCGTCAACCGCTGAATCCGGCTGACGAGGGCGTGCTCGGGCATCAGGGCGCGGGGGGCAGGTTCGCCTGCCCCCCGCGCCCTGTCTCGTTACTCACTGCGGCGGACGGGTAGAAACGTCGGCGACACCCGAACAAAGGAGACCGACGTGGCTCACGAGTTCCCCGAGATCACGGCATACGGCCCCGCCCTGCGCTTCGCCCTCGAGGCCGAGCAGGCCTGCGCCGACTTCGCTGCCGCGGCCGGCGTACTCGCGCCGACCAAGGAGTGGCAGGACAAGCTTGAGGAGATCGTCTGTACGCACGATGACCGCGTCCAGAAGCTGATGGCGCAGCAGAAGGGAACCGCCGAGCTGACATCGCGCTCCGCGGGCACGCTCAGCGGGGCGCCCTACCTGGGCATCCTGGACACCGAACCAGAGACGGGCTGGCCGGGGGTCGTGGAGCAGTTGATCCATGCCGAGCACGACGCGGCACGCTACCACGATGAGTTCGCGAGGCAGTGTGCAGACGTTCTTGAGACGAAGGCCCGGCTCTTCGAAAAGAGTGCGAAGCAGGACCGCGCGGCTGCGGCCGAGCTCAAGGAGATGCTCGGCTAGCGGGACGCGTTCACGGCCGCAGGGTGTGCGCGGCCGGAGGCGCAGACACGACGAAGGGCGGGGAGCCACCGGCTCCCCGCCCTTCGTCGTCTCGCGCCGGCGCAGCCGGCGCATCGGGGGAGTGCAGCCGGAGCGGGGTGGCTTGCGGGACACCCCGCCCCGGCCTGCCGGGACGGCGCTTGCGGACGCCGTTGCCCGGCCCTCCGGACCGCGGCCCGGAGGGCCGCCGCCCGGCGTGCGCCGGAGCGCGTCGTGAAACCGGACGCTCCGGCTGTTGTAGGGAGGCGGGGCGGGCGCTCGCCTTCGCGCCGCCCGCCCCGTATCCCTACGTCGTCGTCTCGACCGCCGCGCCCTCGCCTCGGCGCACGGCCTCGAGGAGATCCACCTCCCCGGCGAACAGCCTGACGCCGGCATCCGCGATACCATCCGTGACCCCGGCGAAGTCGTTGGCGCGGAGGCCCTCGTCGGCCCACACGGGCGTCCCCTCTCCGAGCGCCTGCAGCGCCGCCGCGATGTTCCGCGCGTTGCCGTGGCTCACCGGCACGGCAGTGATGATCACGAGGTCGGCGGCGCGCATCAGCTCCAGATTCTCGGCGTGGGCCTCGTCGCCGACCGGCGAGAAGGGCGCCTCCACGGCCATCTGCAGGCCGAGCTCGCGCCCCGTCTCCTCGTCGGTGTCCAGCGCGTTGAGGACGCCGGCGGAGACCTCGTAGCCGGCGTCCACGAGCTCGCGCATGAGGCCGGCGCCGGTGCCGCCGCCACAGACCAGGTGCACGCGCCCGCGCCGCTCGCCGCGCAGACGCGGCGAGAACGTCAGGTACGTCCTGCCGGCGTGCCGGTGCATGTAGGCGCGCACGCCGTACACGGCCTCCAGCATCTCGGGCCGCAGCACGTCGTCAGGCGGCCCGAACGCCGCCACCTCCCCCTCGCTCAGCACGACCAGCTTGTCGAAGTAGTGCAGCGCCAGGTTGAGGTCATGCAGGATGCAGAGCACGGTGAGGCCCTCGCCGTTCAGCTCCTTGAGCAGGTCGAACAGGCGCAGCTGGTGCGAGACGTCGAGCGCGGAGGCCGGCTCGTCGAGGAGAAGAAGGGGGGCCTGCTGCATGAGCGCCTGGGCGAGCACGACCAGCTGCTTCTCGCCTCCCGAAAGCTCCGAGAACCGGCGATTCACGAGGTCCGCGACGCCGAGACGCGCCAGCATGACCTCGGCGTCGCCGCATGCCGCCGGATCCTTGCCGCGGCAGTACGCTCCCATCTCGACGACCTCGCGGACCGCGAGGTCGAAGTCGAGGTCGAAGTGCTGCGGCACGAGCGCGACCTCCCGGGCCATGTCGCGGCGCCGGTACTTGTGGGTCGCCACCCCGCTCACGATCACCTCGCCGGCACCGGGACGGAGAATCCCGTCGATCAGGTCGACGAGCGTCGACTTGCCGCTGCCGTTGGGGCCGACGATGCCGATGAACTCGCCGGCGTCGAGGTCGAAGGAGATCCGGCGCAGCACAGGCCGCTCGTCGTAGGCGAAGTCGACGTCGCGAAGCGAGACGAGGGGCGCCATCAGACCCTTCTCCCGCGGCGAAGAAGATAGACGAAGAGCGGCGCGCCGACGAAGGTCGTGACGACTCCCACGGGAATCTCGTTGGGCGAGATGACCGTGCGGGAGAGCAGGTCGGCGACGACCATCATGGACGCACCGACCAGCAGGGAGACCGGGAGGAGGCTACGGTGTCCCGGTCCCACGAGCAGCCGCACGATGTGCGGGACGACGAGACCCACGAAGCCGATGATCCCGCTCACCGAGACGGCAAGGGCGGTGAGCACCCCGGCGGTGACGAGGAGCAGCCGCTTGGTGCGCTCGACCTCGACGCCGAGCTCGAGCGCCCGCTTCTCGCCCTGCAGAAGGATGTCCATCTCGCGAGTGAAGAACAACGGGACGGCCATGAACGGGATCGCGACGAGAGCGATCCGGACGTCCGGCCAGCCGCGCCCCGAGAAGCTCCCCATGAGCCAGTAGACGATCGCGTACATGTCCTCGCTGGCCCGTATCATGAGCACGGTGACGACGGCGCTGGCCAGATACGAGATCGTGACGCCGGCCAGCAGCAGGACGAAGATGTCTATGCGTCCGCGCCGGCGCGCCGCCATCCACACCAGGACGAGCGTCCCGAGGCCGCCGACGATGGCCAGGACGGTGGTCCACGGCAGATTGGAGAGGTGGAGGACGATGCCGATGGTCGCGCCCAGCGCCGCTCCCGACGAGACGCCCGTCACGTAGGGGGCGGTGAGCGGGTGCAGGGAGAGGCCCTGAAGGCCGACGCCCGCGACCGCCAGTGCAGCCCCCCCCAGAGAGGCGACC
>CAYTRM010000074.1:0-9701 GCA_964440225.1 uncultured Thermoleophilia bacterium
CGCTTCCCGGTGCTGGCCGGCTTCGGATTCGCGGAGGCGGTCGAGCGCTCCCGGGCGTATCTGGGTCCTGCGCTGGAGTACGTCCCGCAGGCCGTCGACCAGATCCGTGGCCTTGCGGAGGGCGCGAACGCTCCCTTCCAGCACCTCTTCGCCCTCAACTGCAGCGAGGAGTTCACCTGTGGCGCCGACCAGGTCTGGCCGGTGGAGGGCGGCGGAGCCGGCGCCGGTCCGGCCGCGGGCGGTACCGCAGCCCGGCCCGGCGCCCGCGCCCGCCCGTCACCCGATCACTGCACGTCGTTCGCCGTCGTGGCCGGGGGAAGCGTCGTCTCCGGCCACAACGAGGACTGGTACCCCGAGGACGTCGAGGGGCTCGTCGTGCGCAGGGTCCGCATCGTGGGCTCCGGCGTGCTGGGCGGCGCCACTGAGTATCTCAGCGTCGGCGCCGCCTACAACCTGCCGATGACCGGCGTCACTTCTCAGGGCCTGACCTCGGCCGCCAACACCGTCTACTACAGGGATGAACGCGTCGGCGTGCCGAACAACTGCCTGCTCGCCGTGGTCCTCGAGCAGCCCGATCTCGAGCGCGCCCGGGATCTGATCGCCGCGTCCCCGCGGGCGCGCGGCTCGAACCACCTCCTCTGCGATGGGAGGGGGCGCATCTGGGACGTCGAGACGAGCGGCGAGCGGTGGGCCTTCATCGACGGCGGCGCGCTGTTCACGCACGCCAATCACTATGTGTCGCCGGAGCTTGCGCCTGGCGACGCCACCGGGTCTGAGGGTTCGCCTCTGCGTCGCACCCGCGCCGCCGAGTTGCTCGCCGAGGGCGTCGCGGCCGGCGCAGACCTCGTCGAGCTCGGGAAGGCCGTGCTCGGCGACCACGCCAACGCGCCCCTGAGCATCTGCTCGCACTGGGACGACGACGACCCCGACCAGGACCAGAGCGTGACCACCGCAAGCATGGTGTGGGAGCCGGCGGAAGGCCGTGCCCACATCGCCTGCGGGCAGCCGTGTGAGGCGGAGTACGTGACGTACCGGCTCTAGCCCGCGTCCGGGTCCACGCCCCGAACGCCGGCCGGCCGGGGGCGAGTTCGGGATCCCGGTCGCCGCCGTACCACGACCCGGAATCGACTGTCCCAAAGCTCCGAATTGCACAGTACCCCAGGAGGTATGGTAGCATCGCATTCGCACGACCGCATGTGCGAATGGAGCCACCGCTTTGGGGAAGGCGCGGCACTGCTGTTCGGTGCGTCTCGGCGCCGCCACTCCTTTCGCCGTGCATCTCGAAGATGTCCCTGCAGCGCGCAGGTTGAACACCGAAAGGAGTCTCGCGAATGTCCGATAATCTGCTATCGCGGCGCAAGTTCCTGGCAGGCGCCGGCGCCCTTGTGGGCGTGGCCTCAGTGGCCGGTCTCGGCTTGGCCAAGAACCCGTCCGAGGCCGCGGCCGCCCCGACGGGACTCCCTTGGGGTTACCCGGACGGTGTCATTGCCGATCAGCCCGTGCCGGAGGCGCTCGCGCGTCGCGCGTTCGAGCAGCACCGCTTCCAGGGCTCCAGTTGTGCCGAGGCCGTCTGGTGGCCGTTCGTCGAGTTCCTCAAGGCCGGCTACCCCGAGACCTGGGGCACGCTGCCCGCGAAGATGTTCCAGTACGGTGGCGGAGGCGTCGGCGGCTGGGGCACCATCTGCGGCACGCTGAACGCTGCGGCGGCGGTGCTCGGCATGAGCGTCAGCAACGGCGGCCACCGCGGGACCCTCACGGACGGTATCTTCCAGTACTACGCCCACACCGCTCTGCCGACCAACGACGCGTGGAAGTCGTACCAGAAGGCGCTCGTGCTCACCAGCGACTGGGCGGCTCCCGCCGGCGCGAACATCCCCATCGAGAACGCCCCGACCTCCATCGCCGACTCGCCGCTCTGCCACTCGTCTCTGGTGCAGTGGACGATGCTGACGGACGCCGTCAACGGTGGACCACTGCAGAAGGATCGCTGTGCGAAGGCCTGCTTCGACGTGTGCTACAAGCTCACCGAGATGCTGAACGTGTACTTCCAGAACACCGCCGTCGCCCCCGGGCCCGTGGCGCTCGACCCCGCCGTGGCCGCGTGCGGCGTGTGTCACTCCACCTACACCGGCGCGAAGATGGGCTGCACGTCCTGCCACGACATGGACATGTCCCACGCGGTGAAGCCCTGAGCGATCGGGATCGGACGGATCACACGCGCCGGGGAGCGCGGGTCGTGAGACCCCTCGCTCCGGCAAGCATGGAGGTTTGCAGATTGTGAGAAAGACACCACATCTCGCGATGGTGATCGCCGCGGTCGTGGTCGTGCTCACCGTCGGTGCGGTCAGCGCGTATGCTGGTCTTGCCGACGACGTGACGCCGCCGACGACCTCGTCGGACGCCGTGGCTACCTACTGGAACGACGCCACGGTCCATCTGACCGCCGTCGACGACGAAGGCGTCGCGTACATCTACAGTGAGCTGGACGAAGGCGTGGCGCGTCTCTTCAGGGTCAACGGCGGGGCGGCCGAGACGGATGCTCCTCACGAGTGGTACCACCCGTTGAAGACCGGAGAGCACAGCATCAAGTTCTGGTCGCAGGACGTCAACGGCAATGTCGAGACGCCGCAGTCGGTGAAGTTCATGGTCAAGGCCGACAAGACGGCGCCGGTGACCGCGGTGAGCGGAGCGACCGACGGCGGCTGGTACCGCAAGACCCTGGATCTCGGCCTCAGCGCGACCGACGCCGGCGACGGCAGCGGTGTCGCGAGCCTCCAGTACGCCCTCGACGACGGCGCCCCGATGATCGTCGCGGCGGCCGTGGCCCCGGTGAGCATCGCCGTCGACGCCGCCACCGCCAATGGGCCGCACGTGCTCGCGTATAGCGCCACCGACGTGGCCGGCAATGTCGAGGCGAAGAAGACCATCACGGTCAACGTCGATACCAGCCGGCCGACCACCTCGGCGCCCTCCGCCGCGTCGGTCGTCAGGGGCAGGACGGCCACACTCAAGTACAGGGTGAGAGATGCCGCTCCCAATGGCGGCAAGGCAGCGGTCGTGATCAAGGTCAAGAACCGTGCCGGCAAGGTGGTCAAAACCCTCAAGACCGGCAAGGTCGCGGTGAACAAGACGCTGTCGAAGAAGTTCACGTGCAAGCTTGCGAAGGGCAGGTACACGTTCTCGGTGTACGCGACCGACCTCGCGGGCAACACGCAGGCCAAGGTGGGCTCCAACAGACTCGTCGTGAAGTGAACGGCGCTTGACGGGACGCGCGCTTCGCGAGGGGCCCCGGTGAGCAACTGCTCACCGGGGCCCCTCGCTCGCTGCGCGCCCGGCGTCGAATCACCCGCCTTGATGACCCCCCGCCCCCGCAGGCGGCGCACGTCGGGGGCGCCGATAGCCGACCAAGCGCCGGGTCGCTGCCGGCCGCACCCGCTTCCGCGCGGTCATTCAGCCGAGTGGACGGATACTAGTAAGGCAACCAACTTGCTCATGTATAATCGATCAAGGAAGCGACTGCCCGAGCGGTTGACGACCACGGGAAGGAACCAGTGAGGCTGTCTATGGATGAGCAGCTCGAACAGGAAGTCAACCTTCTCCACGCCGACATCTGCCAGGCTCTGGCCGACCCGAAGCGGATCCTGATCATCTACGCATTGCACGATGGGCCCAAGTACGTGCATGAGATCGCCGAACATCTCTCGGCGCCCCAGCCGACAGTGTCCCGGCATCTCAAGGTGTTGCGCGATCACAGTCTCGTCGTCGCCGAGCGGGACGGCTCGCAGGTTCTGTACTCGCTCTCCGACGAGCGCGTGATCACAGCGCTGGACACCATGCGCCAGGTGCTTGTGGACACGCTGACCAGGCGAGCGCTTCTGGTCGATGGGCTCGGCTGACGGACTTCGGGTGCTGTGTGCGGCGCGACCGCGCCGCGATCAGCAGCCTCAGCCGTACCCGCTGCTGCGCTGAGGAGCGCCGCACGACGGGTCTGATAAGGCGCCGTTCCTGAAAAAGCTGGCCATCGTCTGCCGTACATTCTCCGAGCGGCATTCGGGACAGCGCTTCTGCTTCTGGCGGATCGCGACGCGGGTCACGACCTCGAAGCGGTGGTCGCAGTCGCGGCAGACGAGGTCGATGTGCGCCATCAGAGCACACCCACGGCGTCCGGCACCTGCCCGAACGCGCGGCAGACGCTGGTGCAGGCGCCACAGTCCGTGCAGACTTCTTGATCCACGCGCGGCGCCGAGTGGATGTCATCCTGGGTGATGGCGCCCTCCGGGCAGTAGTGCACGGCGGGGCACGGGTGGTTCTTGGGGCAGGCGGCTTCGTTGACGGTGATCATGCTGGGTCTCCGGGACGGTTAGCTGGTCGAAGAGGGCTCGAGGGCGTGGGCGCGGAGCGCGAGTTCGTGGCCGAGGATCTCGTCGATGAGGGCGCACGCCTCCGAGAGGCGCGGGTCGATGACGTGCCAAAGTACGTGGCCGCCCTCGCGCGTGCGCGTCACCAGGCCGACGTGCTGCAGTACGGCGAGATGCTGCGAGACATTGGGTCGGCTCACCTCCAGGAGTTCGGCGAGCTCGCTCGGCGTCCGGGGCTCCTCGCAGAGGTGGTGCATCAGTTCGTGTCGCGTGGGGTTGGCGAGCGCGGAGAACACGGCGGCGTGGATGGCGCAGCGCTGGCGGTCGACGGGGGTGTGGTGAGCAGTCATGCGTCTAGTATTGCCAAGTTTCGAAATTTCGCAACATGGCAACGCTGAAGTAACGACCTTTGTGACTGACAGAACGTGCGTGCAGGAAAGGGACCGACCATGGATATGCAGATCTACTTCCCGGGCGGCAAGCGTGTATATGCCGACTACAACGGATTCACCATCGCTACCGATCAGCCGGAGCGTGGGGGCGGCGACGACTCCGCACCCGCCCCGTTCGACCTGTTCCTGGCCTCCATCGGGACGTGCGCGGGAATCTACGCGCTGGGCTTCATGCAGCAGCGCGGCATCGACCCGGAGGGCTCCAGGATCACGATGCGGCAGCACTTCGATCCGGTCGCGGGCCTCATCAACAAGATAGACCTCGAGCTCGAGTTGCCCGCCGGATTCCCGGAGAAGTATCGCTCCGCCGTGATCAACGCGATGAACCTCTGCGCCGTCAAGAAGCACATGCATCAGCCGCCGGAGTTCGACATCACGACGGTCGCCACCGCCTTGGCCGACGCCTGATGGCGGACGCGTTCGACCCGCAGCACGGAGGCAAGCTCAGCGACCCAGCGCGTCTCGAGGCGCTGCCCCCGTCCGCCGTGGTCTCGCTGCTTCGTCTCGAAGGCGATGAGACCGTCGTCGACTACGGCGCCGGCACGGGTGTGTACACCTCAGCCGTCGCCGCGGCTCTGCCGAACGGCAGCGTGATCGCCGTTGAGGCGTTACCCGAGCTCTCCGACGTTCTGCGTGGGAGACTGACGCCGGATCTTGCCGCGAGGGTGAGGATCGTGGAGACGGATTCCAACTCCGTGGACGCGGCCGACGGTGAGGCGGACAGGGTCCTCATGGTCGACGTCCTGCATCACCTGCACGACCAGCCGGAGGCTCTCGCCGAGGTCGTGCGACTGCTGCGTCCCGGCGGTCTCTTCGTCGTGCTCGACTGGGACGACCGTGAGCGACCCGTCGGCCCGCCGGCAGGCCATGTGCTCGGTCTGACAGCCGTTCGCGATCTGGTCGTGGGCATGGGCTTGCAGGAGATCGAGGCCCGCGAGTCCGGGCCGGAGCTTCCCTACCATCTGACGGTGGTCGCCGCGAAGCCGTAGGCTTCGCCGCGGCCCCGGTGTTCGATGCGGTAGTGTGTGCGGCATGGCCGGCATGACCCGCAGGACAAGACGCACAAGGCCGGCGAGGGATGCCGGATCGGGCGGGGCCTTGGGAGCCTGCACGGGGGCCGGCGTTCGGCGGAGGCGCGTGCCGACCGTCCGTCCCCTGGCCGGTCTCGCCCGGCGCCTGGGCGTGCAACCGCCGTCGCAACGCTGAGAGCGCGGATCCTTGGAGACATTCACCGAGCCCAGGCAACTGGTGGCCGCCACCGGATATGCCGACGAACGGCGGGCGGTCCTGGGCGCTCTGGATCAGGACGACCTCGACGGCCCGATCGTCGACGTCGTCCGGGCGTTCACGTTCCTGCCCCACTGTTTCACCCTGCAGGCCTGCTGCGGTCACTTCCTGACTTCGCCGGGGCAGGACGAGCACAGTCTGGCCCCTATCCCCGATGGACACTCGGGGTCGGTGCGGTATCGGATCGCCTACGTCGCCTTCTGTATCGAGAACAGCGACCCCGGTCGGGCGTTCCTCGACAGGCTATCGAGGATACCGTCGGCGGACCCGGGGTACCTGCAGTTCGGGTCGGCCGACTGGTTCTGGGATCAGTGGGTCAACTCGTACGTTCTTCAGGTCGAGCCGGAAGCGCATTGCTTCAAGGATCAGGTGTCTCTCTCCGCCGGTGAAGCGATGCGCACGGAGCGCGCCAGGGAGCGCTTCTTCGCCGAACTCCGGCGAGTGCTGGCGGACGAGTCGCGGCGGCGGCTCCCGAACGGCTGCGACGGGCAGCCGGGGATGTGACTCGTCCGGCGGCCCGCAATCAGTATCGCCCGCGCGGGGCGGCCGATCCTGAAGCTCGGTCCGTCATATCAGGCCGACCGGCCGCGTGAGGACTACCTTCGGCCTCGGCCGGGCACCAGCGACTTGAGAAGGCTCACCAGGCACGCGGTGCGAGCCGGTGAGCCCGAGCGACACGACATGGAGTGCGCGATGGACGACGCGGCCGTGATCCGGGCGACAGGCAGAGCGTGGAGTGACTGGTACGCGATCCTCGACGGGCGAGGCGCCCGCTCCCTCCGGCACGCGTCGATAGCCCGCCTCCTGCGCGAAGAGTACGGGGTGCCGGCCTGGTGGAGCCAGAGCGTCACCGTGGAGTACGAGAAGCACATAGGCCGCCGCGAGACCGGCCAGCGGGAGAGCGGTGAGTTCACGGCGTCCGCGAGCAGGACGGTGGCGGGTACGCCGGACGAGGTGTTCGAGCGCTGGCTCGCTCTTGCACACGACGGCGACGGGGAGATCGCACTCGACGGTGTGCTGCTCGAGGAAGAGCCGGGCATCAGCCGTACCGAGAAGTGGAGGTACTGGCGCGCTCGGCTGGCCGACGGCTCCAAGGCGACCGTATCCGTCACGGCCAAGCGGGGCGGCGAGGCATCGGTGGTCGGAGTCGAGCACGGCGGACTGCGCGGCAGGGCGGAAGCGGATCGGTGGAAGGCGTTCTGGAGGCTCTGCCTCACGGACCTCTGAGCCCTCCGTCTTGCCGCGCTGCTTCAGCGACCGTGAACGCGTGAGGGGCGGGAGGCCCTTCCGGCCTCCCGCCCCTCTGCAGTCACAGATCCTGTCTTACGGCGTCCGCTGAGGTCAGCGAGCGACCCGGGCCCAGACATTCGCCGTGCCGAGGAAGACGTTGTCGGGCAGGGCGGTGCCGAAGGTGGCGTTGATGGCGCCCATCGCGGTGGCGTTGAGGGTGACGCCGACGTTCTTCACGGTGCGATAGGTGCGGTGCTTCTTGGTGTAGGTCTTGATCTCTGCCTTGCCGAGGTCGAGATCGGCGATCACTGCGCGGCCTCCGCCGTTCACGACCGCCGAGAGATTCGGCGTACCGGTGACGTTGATGCGGAAGTCGGTCAGCTTGAGCGCGGTCCAGCCGGCGTTGTACCTGGCGAGCAGGAGCCCGCCGGAGTGGTTGATGTACCCGGCCGTCGTCTTGGCGTCGACCCTGCCGGTGGTGATGGGGAAGCGGTAGCGGGCGGAGTCGTCCTTGGGAGCCACAGCGGTGGGCGCGACGGGGAGCGGGATGATGCCCGCGCCGAACAGAACGCCTGTGGTTCCGGGATCCGTGATGAGGGTCGTGCGCATTCCGTCGAGGTGGAGCTTGGCCGCGTCGGCCTGCGGGGCGGCCACGAGGACGAAGAGGCTGATCGCCAGCACAAGCGCCAGCGCGAGAAGGCCGATGCTTGCCGGGCGTCTTATCGGTAGAACCGAGGCTTTCATTCTGGTACTCCCTTTCGAGTGCTGCCGGTGCTGTGCGTCAGAGCCGATGACAGAGACGCTGTAACGCGGTATACTTACCCTACGTAAAGTATCTCAATCATGAAGGGACTCATTGGTGAAGAAGCATGCCCCTGATGGGGAGCGAGATGAGTACTCGGCGAAGGACATCGCCATGGCCGTGCGCCGCCTCGACGTGCTGTTGTCGAACATGGAGCTGGACACCTGTGAGCGTCTGGGTGTCTCACCGGGCGAACTCCTGGCGCTGGCGCATCTTTCGCTCCACGGCCCTCTCGGGCCGACGGACCTCACGCACCGGTTGCACATGACGACCGGCGCGATGACCGCGATGCTCGACAGGCTCGCGAAGGGCGACTTCATCGTTCGCGAGCCCCACCCTACCGACAGGCGACGGGTCGGAGTGCGGCTCACGGCCGCCGGTCGCGACCGCGTCTTCTCCGAGGTCCACGAGATGGCGAACGACGTCGTGGCCATGAACGAAGAGTTCTCTGCCGCCGAGCGCCGCGTCATCGGCCGCTATCTGGACCGGCTGTCACAGGTGGTCGCGGCGCCCGCCGCCGGGTAGCCCGATCATGGGAGGTGACGTGATGGAATCCGTATGGCACTATCCGCGCCCGCCGCGGGTGGAGCCGAGCGGGCGCCGCATCCGCGTGGTGGTCGCCGACGTCGTCGTCGCCGACACGACGCGGGCGCTCCGCGTCCTCGAGACGAGTCACCCGCCCGTCTACTACATCCCGCCGGAGGACGTGTGCGGCGAGTGTCTGCGTCAGAACCCGCGGCGCTCGTACTGCGAGTTCAAAGGCGAGGCGAGCTACTACGATCTCGTCGTCGGCGGCCGCGAGGTCCGCGACGCGGGCTGGTACTACCCGCGTCCGTCGGCCGGCTACGAGGCGCTCCGTGGCTTCTTCGCCTTCTATCCCGGCCGCGTCGACGCGGCCTTCGTCGACGACGAGCAGGTCCGTGCGCAGCCCGGCGACTTCTACGGCGGCTGGATCACGGCGGACATCGAGGGGCCGTTCAAGGGCGGGCCGGGAACGGCCGGCTGGTAGCAGGGCCGGCCGCCGCCGCGGCAGCCGTCCGCGGCGCGACCCGTCGCGACGAGAGCGGCTGCCGCTACGTCAGGCGCTGCGGCTCGTCGGGCCTGCCGATCTGGGGCGCCTGCGAGCGAAGCTCGATGAGCTTCTGCCGGAGGTCCACCTGGAGGCGACCGATCTCGCCCTCGGCCTCGATTCGCCTGGCGCGACCTTCCGCCTGGATCTGAATAGTCTCCTCGAGCGTCGCCACCAGGTCGTCGTTGACCTTGCGCAGCGTCTCGACGTCCACGACGCCGCGCTCGACCTCACGGCCGACCTTCGCCGAGCCGTCCTTGAGGAGCTCGGCGTTCTTGGCCAGCAGCTCGTTGGTCGTGTCGGTGACCTGCTTCTGCAGCTCCACCGCCTTCTGCTGCCGGTAGAGGCTGATCGCGATGACGATCTGGTTCTTCCAGAGCGGCACGGTCGTGAGGATGGAGCTCTGGATCTTCTCGACGAGGTTCTGGTCGTTGCTCTGGATGAGGCGGATCTGCGGCGCCGTCTGGATGGCGATCATGCGCGTGAGCTTGAGGTCGTGGAGG
>CAYTRM010000075.1:0-9700 GCA_964440225.1 uncultured Thermoleophilia bacterium
GTCCATATCTCACCCGCCGAGACGACCGGCGAGACACCGTCGGAGGTGCGCAGCAGACCTTGTACCACCCAGGGCTGCCGGCCGACCTCCGTCGCGGTCCAGCCCATGTTCATGGCCAGGATCGGCAGAGGGAAGCAGACGACGAGGAGCCACAGCATCCAGCGGGAGCCCTCGAGCCGTTTAAGGAAGTGCATGACAAGGGCGAGCAGCATCACCCCGATGAAGAGGAACGAGAGGGCGATCATCAGGTGGTAACTCTGGAAGGTGATCTGCAGCGGCGGTCTGTCCGAGGGCGGCACGATGTCGAGACCCTTGACCTCGTGGCTCGGGCTCATGCCCAGCATCAGGCTGAGCCCGCTCGGGATGCTGACCCCGGTCGTGCTGCCGTCGCCGTTGACCCAGCCGAACAGGTAGAGCGGCGCGTTCGCGCGCGTCTCGGTGAGGTTCTCGAACGCCGCCATCTTGACGGGCTGGTGCTCGGCCACGACCAGCGCGTGCCAGTGACCGATGAACGGCATCGCCGCGGAGGCGAGCAGGCCGATCACGAGCGCCGCGATGAGCGACTGGCGCGCCATGTGGAGGTGGCGCTTCTTGAGCAGGTACCAGGCCGAGATGCTGGCGACCACGAAGCAGCCGGTGATGATGGCGCCGGTCACCGTGTGCACGTAGCGCGGCGCCGCCGACGGGTTCAGGAACGCGGCCCAGACGTCCGTGAGCACGGCGCGTCCGGCCACGACCTCGTAGCCGGCCGGCGTGTGCTGCCACGAGTTGGCGATGAGGATCCAGAGCGCCGAGAGGAAGGTGCCGATGAGGACCAGCCAGGTGGAGATGTAGTAGAAGCGCGGCGAGACCTTCTTGCGCCCGAAGAGGAGCACACCAAGGAAGGTCGACTCGAGGAAGAAGGCGAAGAGGCCTTCAGCCGCAAGCGGGGCGCCGAAGATGTCGCCGACGAAGCGTGAGTAGTTCGCCCAGTTGGTGCCGAAGGCGAACTCCATCGTGAGGCCTGTGGCGACGCCGATGGCGAAGGTCGTGGTGAAGAGCTTGATCCAGAACATCGAGGCGGCCCTGTCGGCCGGGATGCGGCTCTTGTAGTAGCGCCGCTCCGTGTAGACGACCATCACCGCGAGCCCGATGCTGATGGGGACGAAGAGGAAGTGATACCCGACCGTGAACGCGAACTGTATGCGGGACAACATCAAGGCGTCCATGCGTGTCCGCCACCTCCTTGGCATGTGTGTGGACCGGTGCGGCGCAGCGCTGGGAGCCGCCCGAATGGTTCACCCCTATTTTCACTACGGAGATGGTGATATGTCAACGGATTCTTGTGCTGTCGAGCACAAGTGCGTTCCGGTACGCTCGAAACGGCGCCGGGAAGCCGATGGGGCGAAGTGTTAAGAGGAGGTTAAGCGCCCTGTCGGGCCGGCGGACCCTGTGCTACCATGCGCGTGGGCCGGCACCGAACGCCGGCCGTTGTGCTGTCTAGGAGGCTGGTCCCGTTGGCTGAAGAACAGCTTGAGTGTCAAGAATGCTCGGCGCAGTGCGAGAAGGTCGTCTACCCGGCCGCGTGCCTCGCCATGAATTGCCGGTTCCTGTATGCGTTCAAGGAAGACGGTGAGACCTTCTTCGGTTGCATCGAGAAGGTGTTCCCTCACGAGATCGACCTGAAGATGTTCCAGGAGATCGAGCGTGGCAAGGGTGGCTTCGGCGTCGTCAAGGTCGCCCGGCAGCCGCTGCCGCAGTGCTCCATCGCGGTGCAGAGTTGCTACGCCACCGGCGAAGGCCCGCTCTGCCGGAACATGTACTTCCGGCGTCGTGACCGGCGCGAGGTGCAGACGGTCGAAGACTGACTGAACGACGCAGGCGCACGCGCGGGCGACGCACGTCGCACCCGCGCGAGGCCGGAGCAGCACCAGGTGCAGGCAAGACCGCGGCAGGGCCGCGGTTTTGCCGTTTCCGGGGGCTGGTATACTCAACAGTGCAGTCATCACGGCTGCCCAGTTGGGGGCGAACAGGTTTCGACATGGGCTGTCCGAGGTGGGAGCAGCAGGCCGAGGTCCGGTGGCCTCGTTAAACTGCCGGAACACCATAGTTGACGAGAGCAATCTCGCACTCGCCGCCTAAGAATTAGGTGACGCATCGCGCCCGACTCGCCCACGGCCGGGATAAGCGGTGTCAGAAAGTGGGCTGGGGTGTGGTCGCGCTGCTCCGAGCGAGCGCACCCGAGACTGATCGGAGCTGGCGACCGGCACCCGGCCGACGCGGGGGTCGCGAGCGAGATCAAAAGCGACGGCTAAGCCTGTAGAGACTCCGCTGAGGCGTCCGTGGACGCGGGTTCGATTCCCGCCGCCTCCACCATCGAGCCGGTCGGCGTTGCCGCCCGGCCGCTTCCTGCGTGCGGCATTCCCGGCCCCGTGGACTATACTGCGGGCGTGCAGGGGCCCTCCGACATCAGTGCTCCGCCGCCGGGCGCGGCTCCGTCGTCACGTTGGCCGCGCCTGCTCGATCCGCTCCCTGTCAGCATCCTGCTGGCTCTCGTGTTCACCGCGGCCGGTCTGGTCGAGCTGCTCTCGCGCGGCACCGTCCCGGCCGGGTATCGCAGCGACGGGACGCTGCTCATCGTGCTGACCGTCGCCAGCGCGCTCACTCTCTCGATCCTGTGGTGGTCACCGTTCGCGAGCCTGGCGACCTCTCTGGTGCTGCTCTGCGGACAGACGGTCGCCGGCTACGAGTTCACGCAGGCGGCCGTCTGGGCCGTGGTCGTCGCGTCGTTCGCGACCGTCGCCTTCGACGTGTGGAGGCGGGCCATCGCCGCCGGCTTCCTCGTCGCGGCCGGGCTCGCCGTCGTGCTCGTGACCATCCCCGACCCGTCGTGGCAGAGCGCGATCAGCACGTGGGCCTCGCTCTCCATCGTCTGGGTCGTCGCGGTCGTGATCCGTGTGTACCGCGGAAGCGTCGAGCGGGCCGAGCGGCGGGCGGCGCTGTTCGCGGCCGACCGCGAGGCGCGCGCTCGCGAGGCGGTCGCGGAGGAGCGCACCCGCCTCGCCCGCGAGCTCCACGACAGCGTCGGTCACGCGCTGAACGTCGTCGTCCTGCACGCGGGCGCCGCCCAGCGCGTGCTCGAGGCGCAGCCCGAGCTGGTGCGCGAGGCGCTCGGCAACATCGAGACGGCCGGCCGCCAGGCGCTCGGCGACATCGAGCGCATGCTCGGCATACTGCGCGCGCCCGACGAGGACGCCGGTCTCGACGCGGCCCCCGGCGTCGCCCAGATCGAGACCCTCTGCGGGCAGGTGCTGGAGGCGGGGCTTCCCGTCACCCTGCAGATCGAGGGGGAGCCCCGGGCGCTGCCGTCGAGCCTCGATCTGACCGCCTATCGTCTCGTGCAGGAGGCTCTGACGAACACGCTGAAGCACGCCGGCAAGGCGCACGCTTCGGTCGCTCTGACCTACGGGGACGATGCCCTGGTGATCGTCGTACTGGACGACGGGCGCGGCGCGGCCGCGTTCACCGCCGAGGGCGGCGGCCGCGGGCTCGTCGGCATGCGCGAACGCGTCGCCACGTTCCGCGGCGACCTGGATGCGGGGCCACGGCCGGAGGGCGGCTTCGCCGTCCGCGCCCGGCTGCCCCTGCGATCGGAGGGAAGATGAGCATCACTGTCGTGCTGGTCGACGACGAACAACTGGTGCGCGCCGGCCTCAAGCTGATCCTGGCGGCGGAGCCGGACATCGAGGTCGTCGGCGAAGCCGGCGACGGCCGGGAGGCGGTGACGCTCACCCGTCGCCTCGACCCCGACGTCGTGCTGATGGACGTGCAGATGCCCGAGATGAACGGCATCGAGGCGACACGCGAGATCGTGGCGCTCGGACGTGACGACAGCTCCCGCGTGGTGATCCTGACGACGTTCGACCTCGATGAGTACGTGTACGAGGCGCTGAAGGCCGGCGCGACCGGCTTCCTGCTGAAGCGCACGCCGGCCGAGGACCTGGTCGCCGGCATCCGCATCGTCGCCGCCGGTGACGCTCTGCTGGCGCCCTCGGTGACGCAGCGGCTGATCGAGAGCTTCCGCGACCGGGCGGAGAGCGCGCCGCCGCGCGACGCCGGCGAGCTCGACGACCTGACGGAGCGCGAGCACGAGGTGCTCGTGCTCGTCGCGCGCGGCATGACGAACGGCGACATCGCCGCCCACCTCTTCCTGAGCGAGGGCACGGTGAAGACCCACGTCAAACGGATCTTCGCCAAGCTCGGCCTGCACGACAGGACGCAGGCCGTGATCCTCGCCTACGAAGTCGGTCTGGTCCGGCCCGGCGAGGCCGAGACCGGCTGAGGCGCCGGCCGCTCCGGGCGGCGCTCGCGGCTTCGCATGCGCAGCCGCGCCGGGTCCGGCGTACCCCCGGGGGGGTACGCGTGCCGGCGTGAGAATCCCCCTGCCAGCCGACGCGTGGTTGCCGCCCTGGGGAGACGACGGCGCGCGTCTCCTCGGCTAGGCTACCGGTGTAGTCGCAGAAGAACCTTGGAGGTCCCGCCGTGAACGAGTCGCCCGTGCGCCGCTTCTTCGGCGTGGTCGCGCGGCCGGCCACGTGGCTCAATGTCGTCTTCCAGTGGCTCTCCTTCCCGCTCGGCCTCTTCTACTTCATCTTCCTCGTCACCGGACTCTCGCTCGGCCTCGGCCTCGTGATCGTCTGGGTCGGCATCCCCATCCTTCTCATCGTCGCCGGTGCGTGGTGGCTGTTCGGCGCCTTCGAACGCGTGCAGGCCCGCTATCTGCTCGGCGCGGACGTTCCCGGGGCGCCCCGGGAGTGGGAGAAGGTCAACGGTGTGTGGGCGAAGCTCAAGGCGCACTTCGGCAGCCCCGCCACGTGGAAGGACCTCGTGTATCTGCTCGCCAAGCTGGTCTTCGGGACCGTCTCGAGCGTGCTGCTCGTCACGCTCGGCTCCACGATCGTGTGGTTCCTCTCCATGCCGCTGTTCTCGCTGGCGCGGGTGCCCGTGGTGAACGGGACGTGGGTGCCGCCGCTGTGGCTCGCGTCGCTCGCGCTGCCTCTCGGCGTCCTGCTGGTGTTCGTGTCGCTGCACATCATCAACGCCTGGAGCTGGGTGTGCGCCCGCTGGGCCGAGGTCATGTTCCGCGTCCCGGACCGGAATGCGCTCCCCCCTGCGGCGCGACCCGCTGCGCAAGTCAACGACGACCCATCGAGCTGAGGCTCGCGGAGGTGACGCCATGAAGACCGACCGTATCGTGAGGATCGTCGCGCCGGCGGCGGTGCTGACCGGACTGGCCATCGCGCTCGTCGTGATCGGCATGCTGGTCGCCGGGCCCGCCGCCGCCTCGGCGACGCCGGCTCCCGGGCCGGCGAACGAGAGCGTGGAACTGCAGAGCGACGCGCTCGTGCGGTTCGGCGAGGACGTGCTCGTCCCCGCCGGCGCTTCGGTGCCCGCCGCGGTCGCCTTCGGCGGCGACATCGTCGTCGAGGGCGAGGTGCATGACACGGTCGTCGCCTTCGGCGGCGACATCACCGTGAACGGGCGCGTGGGCTCGGAGGTCGTCGCCTTCGGCGGCGACGTCGCGCTCGGACCTGCCGCCGTCGTCGGCAGTGACCCCGCCTCGCTGGACGCCTCCGTGGTGTTGTTCGGCGGCGCGCTCACACGCGCCCCCGGCGCGCAGGTCTACGGCCAGATCGAGACGGTCGAGGGGCTCGACTGGGGCAAGGCCACGGGCTGGGCGGCCCGGCTCATGCTGGTCAACCCGATGTGGGGCCTGAGCTTCGTCGGCTGGATCGTCCAGACGGCCTTCTTCCTCGTGCTCGCGCTGGTCGCGGCAGCGCTGATGCCGTCGCAGATGCGCGCCGTCCAGGCGCACCTCGGCAGGCGCCCCTGGCCCTCGCTCGGCTGGGGCGCGCTGGCCTTCTTCATCGTCGTCCCGGCGATCCTGGTGGTGCTGGTGATCAGCATCGTCGGGCTGCTGCTGGTGATCCCGTACGCGCTCTTCGTCACCCTTGCGTTCTTCTTCGTCACGACGGCCGTCGGCGCGTTCATCGCCCAGAGGGTCCTGACGGGCGGCGGGCGCAAGGAGAACCTGATGCTCGCGGTGACCCTCGGCGTCGTGGGCACGACCATCGTGTCGCGCATCCCGGTCGCGGGCCCGCTTCTGGTGACGGCCATGATGGTGATCGGCACCGGCGCGGCGTTGCTGGCCGTGGTCGAGTGGCGGCGGGAGCGCAAGGCCGCAGCCGCGGCAGCCGCGGCCGCCGCCGCGGCCGTTGCGCCGCAGGCGTACCCGGCCGCTGCGCCTGCCGCTCCGGCGAACGCCGCCGCGGCCGTCCACACCGCACCGGCTGCGGCCGCTGCTGCTGAGGTCCCACCGGACGTCAACGCCGCCACCCTGCAACCCATGGCGGAGGCGGTGCCCGCAGCTGCGGAGGCGGAGTCCATTGCGCCGGAAGAGCCGCGGGATGCGGCGGAGGCGACCGGGCCTGCGGCAGCGCCGGATGATCCGCGATCTCCGGACGAGCCGGACTCACCGGACGAGCCGGAACCGCCGGAGGAACCGCATGAGCCGGCCGGCGCGGGCGCCTGAGCTCGGCCGCCGGTGGCGCGCCGCGAAATGAGGCGATGCGCGTTGGCGCTTCGCGCCGGCGTGGCATACAGGAATGAAGTGATGTGGCGGGCCGCGCCGGGAGGCGCGGCCCGCCGCCAGCCGCCGCCAGCGGCGGTCAGAGACAAGGGGGAGTTGTGAGCGAGCACACCGAGACACGGACGCCCGGCGATACCGCGACCGGCGCCGCCTCCGCGACGACCTGCGGTGACGGGCCGAGCGTCGGCCTCGAGGACGTCGTCGTGCAGGGGCGCGATATCTCGCGCGACTACGGCCAGGGTGACGCGCTCGTGCGCGCCCTCCACGACGTGAGCATCGATCTGCAGCGCGGCGCGTACACGGCGATCATGGGCCCGTCGGGCTCCGGCAAGTCGACGCTGATGCACATCCTCGCCGGCCTGGACAAGCCGACCAGCGGCAACGTCTGGATCGACGGGCAGGAGATCACGACACTCAAGGAGCGCGCCCTGACGCAGCTCAGGCGCGACCGCATCGGCTTCATCTTCCAGACGTTCAACCTCCTGCCGACGCTCAACGCGGAGGAGAACATCATGCTGCCGCTGACGATAGCCGGCCGCAAGGGCGACGAGGCGTGGGTGAAGGAACTCGTCGACAAGGTCGGGCTCGGCGACCGCCTGACGCACAAGCCGTCCGAGCTGAGCGGCGGGCAGCAGCAGCGCGTGGCGGTGGCGCGGGCGCTCGCCAGCCGGCCCGCGGTGCTCTTCGCCGACGAGCCGACGGGCAACCTCGACTCGCGCACCGGGGAAGAGGTCCTGCAGTTGCTGCGCGGCTCGCGTGACGACCTCGGCCAGACGATCGTCATGGTCACGCACGACGCCCACGCGGCGACCTTCGCCGACCGCATCGTCTTCCTCAAGGACGGCCAGATCGCCCACGACTGCGGCCGTCTCGGTCGGGACGAGGTCTACGAGGTGATCAAGTCCCTGGAGGACGCCGGATGATCCGCATCGCCTGGCGCAGCCTGACGGCGCACAAGCTGCGCACCTTCCTCACGACACTCGCGATCCTCCTCGGTGTCGCCATGATCAGCGGCACCTTCGTGCTCACCGACCAGATCAACCGCGGCTTCGACGAGATCTTCACCGAGGCCTTCAAGGGCACCGACGTCACGATCACCCGCAAGGCCGAGTTCACGAGCCAGTTCAGCGTCGCGAGCGAGGCTCTGCCGGTCGGGCTCGTCGACGAGGTGCTCGCGGTCGACGGGGTCAAGGCCGCCTCCGGGTACGTCTCCGGCATGGGGGCCGTCGCCGTGGACGGCGAGGTCGTGCAGACCGGCGGCTCGCCGACGCTCTTCTTCAGCTACGTGCCGAGTGAGATCAGCCAGACCACCTACGTCGAGGGCGGGCCGCCGCAGGCGGACGGCGAGATCGGCGTCATCCAGAAGCTCGCCACGGACAAGAAGCTCTCCGTCGGCTCGCCGCTGCAGGTGATCACCGACACCGGCGCCTACGATGCGACGGTGTCCGGCGTCTTCACCTTCGCCAGCGCGTCGTCTCTCGGCGGCTCGCTGATCCTCAATCCCACGCTCGCCGACGCGCAGCGCTGGTTCGACCTCGACGGCAAGGTCAGCGAGATCGACGCCCAGGCCGAGCCGGGAGTCTCTCCGGCGACGCTGGCAGAGCGCATCCGCGCCGCGGTGCCGAAGTACGCTGAGGTCAAGACCGGCGAGCAGGCCGCCGCCGATCAGACGAAGCAGGTGAGCGAGGCGATCGGGCAGTTCCTCACGCCCGTGCTGCTCAGCTTCGGCGGCGTGGCCGTGCTCGTCGGCGCGTTCATCATCTTCAACGCGTTCTCGATGACGGTGGCGCAGCGGCGCCGCGAGTTCGCGATGCTCCGCGCGCTCGGAGCCTCTCGGCGGCAGGTCATGTGGAGCATCACCGGCGAGGCCTTCGTCATGGGCGTCGGCGCGTCGGTGCTGGGCCTGTTCGCCGGGCTCGGCGTGGCCGCCGGCGTCAGCGCGCTCTTCAAGGCCGGCGGGGTGGACATCCCACGCAGCGGGCTGGTGATGGAGCCGCGGACGGTGATCGTGGCGCTCGCCGTCGGCATCCTCGTGACCCTGCTCTCGGCGATCGTCCCGGCGCTCCGCGCGACCCGCGTCCCGCCGGTCGCGGCGCTGCAGGAGGGCGCCGCTCTTCCGCCGTCCCGTCTCGCCCGCTTCATGCCGTACCTTGCCGGAGCGGCGGCGGTCCTCGGCGCCCTCGGCATACTCGGCGGCATGTACGGCAGCGGCGGCACGACCGCGCGCCTCGGGCAGATCGCCTTCGGGGCGGTCTTCATCTTCGTCGCCGTCGCGGTGGTCAGCAAGTACTTCGTCCGCCCCGTGGCGGGCGCGATCGGCTGGCCGCTGCAGCGCGTCTCCGTGGTCAGCGGCCGGCTGGCTCGCGACAACGCGCGGCGCAACCCGGAGCGCACGGCCGCGACTGCCGCGGCTCTCATGATCGGCCTGGGCGTCGTGGTCTTCGTGGCCGTCTTCGCCCAGGGTCTCAAGAGCTCGTTCATCGACAGCTACGACAGGACGGTGCGCGCGGACTTCGTGCTCTCGGGCGCCAACTTCCTGCCGCTGCCGGCGGAGGCGATCCGCGCCGCCGAGGCCGTTCCCTCGGCGGAGGTGGTCTCGGCGCTCAACGTCCAGCAGGTCGAGGCCGGCCCGAACAGGGCGGCGACGGCGGTGTACGGCATCGACTACGGTACCTTCCAGCGCCTCTGGCAGTTCGACTGGATCGACGGCGACGACGAGCTGCTCGAGCAACTGGGCGGGGGCGGCGTCGTCGTCGAGGAGCAGACGGCGGATACCCTCGGCGTCACCACGGGCGGCTCCGTCGCCGTGACCACCGCCGACGGCAAGAAGGGGAGCCTCGAGGTGCTCGGCGTCTACCGCGACCCGATGATGCTCAACGGCCTCACCGTGAGTCGTCAGGGCTACGACGCCCTGTTCCCGCGCCCGCAGTACTTCATGGCGTTCGTCAAGACGGCCGGAGGAGCGACGCCGGCCAACTCGGAGGCGCTGAAGGCGGCCCTCGCGGGCATCCCCACCGCCGAGGTCCGCGACGATGCCGAGTACAAGGACAGCATCGTCGGGCAGGTGAACCA